>JAFULI010000044.1 GCA_017473455.1 Oscillospiraceae bacterium | reverse complement strand
GATGTTCGGTGGTATAATTCTGAATATCCATAGTGTTCGATCCTTTCGGTGTTTTTGTTGTGGTGACTTAATTCTACCACTGGATCGTCACTGTGGATATTTTATTTTCACTATTGCAGGTTCATTTTACAATGCGCCAAATAAAAATAGGAGAAATAACTATGAAAAACGCATCCGTAAAACGCATTCTCAGCATTTCACTGGCTCTGCTGCTGATACTGAGCTGCATCCCTCTGTC
Source organism: Oscillospiraceae bacterium (assembly GCA_017473455.1). GTDB lineage: Bacteria > Bacillota > Clostridia > Oscillospirales > Oscillospiraceae > Faecousia. Next base: position 8,164 of record JAFULI010000044.1, on the reverse strand, counting down.
TGCGGTAAAAGCCGCCGATAGCCGTACCATCTATTTTGACAATACTGACAACTGGTCTGTGGTCAAAATCTATTTTTGGTCTGGCTCTAACACCGGTATGACCGCATGGCCCGGCGAAAACATGACCCTTACTTCCGGCACAATTTATGAGTACGATATCCCCGGTGACGCCGAATATGTGATTTTTAATAACGGCAGCACCCAAACCCAGGACATCTCCCTCGTTGCAGATAAGAACCTCTATACCTACAGCACCGGTGTATGGGGTTCCTATGTGGGTGCTTGTGAACACGTGTGGGACAGTGGTGCTGTTGTGACTGCCGCAACCTGCACCACGGCAGGTGTAATGAGTTATAATTGCACCTTATGCGGCAAGAGCAAGACCGCCTCTATTCCTGCCACCGGACACAGCTTCGCTTCCGGAGTATGCACGACCTGCGGTGCTGCTGAACCCATAGATCAGGTGCTCTATTTTGACAACACCCAAAACTGGGCTTCCGTGTATATTTATTTCTGGTCTGACGAAAATGACCAAATGACCACCTGGCCCGGAATCGCCATGACCCTTGTTCAGGGAACAATTTACACAGCTTCTTTACCCGAAGATGCTGCTTATGTCATTTTCAGCCAAAATGGTGCAAACCAGACGGCTAATCTGGAAATCCCCGAATCCGACAATCTCTATTCTCACACTGCCGGCTGGTCGGAGTACGATACCTGTGCCCACAACTGGGGGACGGCAACGGAAACCGTCGCCGCTTCCTGCCTGACGGATGGTGAAAATACATATACTTGCTCTGTCTGTGGTGACACCAAGACGGAGGTTGTTCCTGCATTTGGACATACTTTTGTCAATGGCAGCTGCACTACCTGCGGCGCTGTGGAAAATTGCGAGCATAATTGGGGCGAGGGCGTTGTTACTGTGGAGCCCACCTGCTTTACCTTTGGTCAGCGGCTGTACACCTGCAGTTCCTGCGGCGAAACCAAGACTGAAAGCATTGTTCCCGGACACAATCTTTACGTAGCGGAAACCATCGCACCCACCTGCACTGCTACCGGCAAGGAAATTGTCAAGTGCACAAATTGTAGATACGTTATGGACAGAACCTTGCAGAAGGTACCCCATGACTTGGTGGCCGGTGAGAAGGTCGCGCCCACTTGTACAGAGGATGGCTACACTGTCTATTCCTGCTCTAATTGCTCTGCTACTGTAAACTCTGATTTTGTGTACTTTACCGGTCACGTTTGGAGTGGCAATCAGTGTACCGTTTGCGGTGAAACTTGTGAGCATAACTACGTTGATGGTATTTGTACCAACTGCAGCGCTGGCGGTCCTGCCCGTGTGGATGGCTGCTATGAGATTTCCAATGCTGCCGAGTTGTATTGGTTTGCTGCCCAGGTCAATGCCGGTAACAATGCCATCAACGGCAAGCTGATTGCAGATATCGATCTCAAGAACGGCAATTGGACTTCTATTGGTTACTACCTGAGTGATACTCTGGAGCCTGACACCATGCCCTATACCGGTACCTTTGATGGTCAGGGCCATATCGTTAGCAACTTCACCACTGTTGGCACCGATAACGAGGGCTTATTCGGTTACTGCAGCAGCGCTACAATTCTCAACGTGGGCGTAGTGAATGCGACTGTGACCGGTTGGCGTGCCGGCGCGGTTGCCGGCTATGCACTTACTTCCAATGTAAGCAATTGCTTTGCTGTCAACTGTACGATTATTGGTAAGACTACCAATTCTGTCGCACTGAATTCCGGCACTGTTTACATTGCACCGGTGATTTCCCCTCAGGGCGGCATTTGCAACAACAGCTATGCAGTCAACTGCACTTTGGTAGACAACACGGATCTGGAGGTTTATACGTCTCCCGTTGGCGGTACTGACTGCCAGAACGGCTATTACTGCAATATTACATACGCTGAGGATTTCAGCTCTGTTCGTAATTCTACCGAAGTTACCACGGAACAGCTTGCCAGCGGCGAGGTTACTTATCTGCTGAACAAGGGTGTCACCGATGGCACGCAGGGCTGGTATCAGACCTGCGGTACCGGAATGCCTGCCCATAGCGGCGCAACTGTCTATAAGGTAACGGATTGCGGCGCAGATACTGCTACCTACACCAATGACCCCAATGTAAGCGGTAATCACAACTATCAGGGCAGTGTAACCAAGCAGCCCACCTGTACCGAAACCGGTGTTATGACTTATACCTGCACCGGTTGCGGTGATAGCTATACTGAGAGTATTGATGTTTCCGATCATAGCTACGAAGGTGGCAAGTGCACTGTCTGCGGTGCCGCAGACCCTAACTACACTGCTCCCGGTATTACAGCCTCCAACGTTTCTCTGAGCTTTGAGGATGAGATCCTGCTGAATGTCTACTTCACCACTGCCAATATGGGTGAAGCTATAGAATATGGCTTGCTGATCTTTGGACAGCAGGTTGCGGATCCTTCTACTGAAAATGCCGATACAATTAACCCCGGTTCTTACAGCAATGGCGATTTGCGGGCTGTCACTACCCCTGGTATTCCTGCTAAGAAGCTGGGCGATACTGTCTACTTTGCGGTTTATGCCCGGCTGGCTGACGGATCTTATGTTTATAGTAAGTGCTACCACTATAGCCCCTACTCCTATGCGTATAGCATGCTGAATAAGAGTACCACTTCTGCCGATATGAAATCCCTGATTGTTGCTATGCTGAACTACGGCGCAGCGGCTCAGACCTACTTTGGTTACAATACCGGCGCCCTGGTGAACGCCAGCCTGACTGACGAGCAGAAGGCTCTGGTCGTGGATTACAATGCCGATATGCTGGACGGTCTGACCGTTTGTGCAGCGGACAAGAAGGGCGAGCTCTTCGGTAACGGCAATACTGGCTTTACCAAGCGGACTCCCAGTGTCAACTTCGAGGGCGCATTCTCCGTCAACTTCTACTTCAGCCAGCCTAAGGCAACCGTTGGCAGCGATGTCACCTTCTACGTGTGGGACAAGGCTACCTACGAGTCCGTAGATACCCTGCTGCCCGAGAATGCTGTTGCCACCAGCACCTGCACCTTCGACGGCACCTACTACATGGGTATGGTGGAAGGCATCGCAGCCAAGGAGGTTGACGAGACTTTCTACTGTGCTGCAGTCTTTACCGGCGAGGATGGCAACACCTACGTTTCCGGCGTGATTGCCTACTCTTTGGGCTACTACCTCGAGAATCAGGCAAACGGCACCGCAATGCCTGAGTTTGCTCAGACTACCGGTGTTTACGCTTATTACGCCAAGACTGTTCTGGCATAACCTAATAGAATGCAACGCCACCCATTTACGGGTGGCGTTGTTTTCGCTTCGTGGATGTGTTGGTTATTCGTTGACATTAACGGGGTTGTCCAGTATACTGAGAGGGAATAAGGAAGGGAAGGGTTGCTTATGAATTTTGCGGCTGTTGCTCATATGCCGGATCAACGTTACTGTTATTGCACCGAGCCCGGGCGGTTTATTGTTCGTCTCCAGACTGGCAGGGGAGATTTGTCCGGTGTCATACTGCACTATCAGGACAAATATATTCCGGTGAAATTTATGGATACCCGTAAGAAGGTGTCCATGAACATCGTTGCCCGGGATGCATGGCATGATTATTATGAAGCGGAGATTTCTATCGATGTAGTTTGTCTTCGATACTTCTTTGAATTGTGTGATACCAACGGATGTGTCTGCTATTACAGCAGCTTCCGCTTTTTGAATGAGCCGCCCACAGATATTGACCGTATGTATGATTTGCCTCAAAACCTACGGGAAGTCCAGCGGTTTCAGACTCCTGAGTGGGCAAAGAACAAGGTGGTCTATCAAATCTTTCCTTCCCGTTTTGCCACAACGAAGGACATTCCTGAGAAGCTGTGGTATAAAGCACCGATAAAAGCCGATACGGATTTGCAGGGGAACCTCCGTGGAATTATCGAACACCTTGACCACATTCGGGAACTTGGCGTAGATATTGTCTATATGACACCGATTTTTCACTCCAAATCCACCCATAAATATGATACCATCGACTATTATGCCATTGATCCCACGTTTGGCACCACGGAAGATTTGATTGAACTGGTAGAACAAGCCCATGGCATGGGAATGCGGGTGGTTCTGGATGGTGTATTTAATCATACCGCACCGGAATTTTTCGCCTTTTCGGATTTGGAAAACAACTGGGAGCACTCACATTACCGAGGCTGGTACTACTGTGATGGCAAACCGAAACGACCCTTGATTCGTTTCAAAAAACCGAATTACAAGTGCTTTAGTTATCATGGCGGTATGCCCAAGCTCAATATGGACAACCCGGAAACCGGGGATTACTTTATCGAGGTCGCCCGTTACTGGATGAAAACCGCCCATATTGATGGATGGCGTCTGGATGTGGGAGATGAGGTTTCCCACCAATACTGGCGGCGCTTTCGGAAAGCGCTGAAACAAGAGTTTCCGGATGCGCTCATAGTCGGCGAGGTGTGGCACTATGCGGCTGACTTTCTGCAGGGGGATACATGGGATAGTGTTATGAATTATCCCTTCCTGAATGCAGTGGTAGACTTTGTGGCAAATGGCGAAATTACAGCCACAGATTTTGTCAATGAGCTGGGCTTCCTAAGGGGGAACTTGAATACCGCTTGCTATCCTTTGCTTTGGAATTTGATTGGCAGTCACGATACCCCCCGTGCACTTCACCGCTGCAATGGTGATAAGCGGAAATTAAGGCTGATGGCGGCAATGCAGTTGCTTCTGCCGGGAATGCCGTTCTTGTATTATGGCGATGAGTTCGGCATGACCGGTGGCGCTGACCCGGATTGCCGTCGGGGAATGCTGTGGGATAAAAATCGGGCGGATATGGAACTGTTTAGCTTCTATCGTCGCCTGATTGCTCTGAGAAAGCAGTACCCGGAGTTGACGGAGCAACCGCCCATGAAGGTGGAAACCGATGATGAAAAGGGCATTGTTATTATGGAATTCGAGAATTTTGTCCTGATTTTCCACGGTGGTGAAACACCCTGTCAAATTAACGGTTATATTGGCTGCAAAGATCTGATTGGTAATTGTACTTTTAACGGTGAGATTGCTTCTTATCAATCTTTGCTGATACAAAAATAAAGCATTCCCCAACTCCTGCAGGAGTTGGGGAATGATGATTCAGGAGAGGGAAGAGATTGCACTGCGAATTCTCTCAACTGTACGGTCATAGCCGAGAATTTGCATCACGGTGTACAAGTCGGGGGAGTTGGTTTTGCCGGTAACGGCAACACGAATAAAAGTGGAAACGTCCGCAACGGTACCCTTGAAAGCAGAAGGATCCGCTTTGTAAGCCTTCATATCTGTGGTAAAACCGATTTCGCCCGTGATGGTTTTAACCTTTTCAAACCAAATTCCGGAATCGTCGCTGATATCGAAGGAGTCCAGGAAGCGCTTCAGCACATCGCAAACGGTAGCGTTGTCAAACCGCTCATCAAAGACGGGAGTTTCCAGATACTCGTCGTAGAAGAAGCCCATATAAGGTTTGGCTTCCTTCCATGTGGCAAGATCCTTGCGGGGCTTCTTGCCTCCTCTGCCAATGGCGAGGATGGAAGTTGCGTATTCGGGATTAGCCTTCAGCTTTTCTGCAAAGTCAGGATCAAATTCCTCTGCCCACTGGCTCAACAGCGTGTAAACCCTTTCGGCATCCATCTTGGCGATTTCATTCTTGCTGACATCGGTCAGCTTTGCATAGTCAAAGAGGTTGCCGGCGGGGTTCAGCTTTTTGGGACTAAACTTGAAGGTAGTGGGATCGGCGGTGGGGTTTGCTCTGCGCCAGTCCTCATAATTGGAGTTCAGCAGGGTCATGATGTACTCATAAACCGCCTCTACCGGGAAACCTTCTGCCTTATAGTAGGTCAGAGCCAGCTCCGGGTCTTTGCGCTTAGAGAGCTTGCGCTTGGAAGTTCCGTCCATTTTCATCAGCGGTCCGATGTGAACGTACTTGGGCAGACGGAAGCCCAGCGCTTTGAAAAGCTGAATATGGAAGGGGAGAGTGGGGAGCCACTCGTCGCCGCGAACTACGTGGGTGGTACGCATCAGGTGGTCATCCACAGCATGGGCAAAGTGATAGGTGGGGATGCCATCGGACTTCAGAAGTACATGGTCGATATCATTTTCGGTAATGGTGAGCTTGCCTTTAACCAGATCATCAAACTTGAACTGGTTCTCGATACTGCCGGTGGAGCGGAAGCGGAGCACCCAGGGATTCCCGGCAGCCAGTTGGGACTGAATGTCCTCAATGGAGCGGTCACGCCACATGGCGTATTTGCCGTAATAGCCGGTGTTCTGCTTGTTGGTTTCCTGCTGCTCACGCATTGCCGCCAGCTCTTCCTCGGTGCAGAAGCAGGGGTATGCCATTCCTTCGGAAACCAGTTTTTTGGCATAAACGTGGTAAATGGCGGCGCGCTGACGCTGACGGTAAGGACCGTAATCGCCATTGTCACCATCAATGGAAGCACCCTCGTCGAAATGGATGCCGTAATGCTTCAGGGTGTTGATCAGCACTTCTACAGCGCCGGGAACTTCCCGCTTGGCATCGGTGTCCTCCACACGAAGGAAGAGGATGCCCCCGGATTGATGAGCCATCCGTTCAGCGGTCAGACCCTGAACCAAATTGCCTAAATGGACAAAACCGGTGGGGGAGGGAGCCATACGGGTGACAACAGCGCCATCGGGAAGCTGTCTGATGGGGAACCGTGCCTCCAAAGATTCGGCAGTGTCGGTCACGTTGGGAAAAAGGAGTTCCGCAAGTGCCTGATAATTCATAAGCAATACCTCGTTTTGATAAGAATTCTACGTGAAAGTATATCATAGTGTCGGAAAGAAATCAATTGTAATCAGGGAAAAATCAAAATTACCTTGCACAAACGCAGGAACTGTGGTACTATTACGGAAGTAATTTTCAGAAAGAAGCGTGAAACGATATGAGTGAAATCATTCAGGAGCAGCCCGTACAAAAGAAGCGTATGCTCTCCGGTATCAAGCCTTCCGGTGATTTGACCTTGGGTTCTTATCTCGGTGCGGTAAAAAACTGGGCAGAGCGTGCGGATGAATACGACTGCTTTTATTTTATGGCAGACCTGCATGCCATCACTGTTCGGCAGAATCCTGCTGACCTGCGGCGGCGGACGCTGGAGCAGCTTGCTCAGTATATTGCCTGTGGTCTGGATCCCCAGAAGAATACCCTGTTTATTCAGAGTCATGTCCACCAGCATGCGGAATTGGGCTGGGTTTTGGATTGCTACTCCATGTTTGGCGAGCTGAGCCGTATGACTCAGTTCAAGGATAAATCTGCCAAGAATGCGGATAATATCAATGCCGGTTTGTTTACATACCCCAGTCTGATGGCTGGTGATATTCTGCTCTATCAGCCGGATTTGGTTCCGGTTGGCGAAGACCAGAAGCAGCACGTGGAGCTGACCCATGTGATTGCCCGTCGTTTCAATGGCATCTACGGAGATGTATTTAAGATTCCCGAACCCTTTATTCCTAAGGTCGGCGCCCGGGTCATGAGCCTGACCAATCCTCTGGCGAAGATGTCCAAGTCTGAGAATGAGGATACCGGACGGGTTCTGCTGATGGATACTCCTGAGGTGATTATGCGCCAGTTCAAGCGGGCGATTACCGATTCCGACACCGAGAACTGTGTCCGTTACGACAAGGAGAATAAGCCCGGTGTTGCGAACCTGATGACCATTTACTCTGCAGTCACCGGTAAGACCTTTGAAGAAATCGAGCAGGAATTTGCCGGCTGCGGCTATGGCAAGTTTAAGCCCGTGGTAGGCGAAGCAGTGGTTGAGCACCTGCGTCCCATCCGCGAAGAGGCTGCCCGACTGATGAAGGATAAGGCTTATCTGGAAAGTGTATACCGTGATGGCGCAGCCAAGGCAAGCTACGTTGCGGAAAAGACTCTTCGTAAGGTCTATAAGAAAGTTGGATTTGTTGCCAGATAAAAAATTTCGGCGAATTGCAATAGCAAGTTGCAATAGTTTTGACAAGTAACGATCCCTGCAGGAGCGTTTTGTTCCTCCGGAGGGAGGGGCGTAGCCCCGACTGGAGGAGAAACAAAACGCGGCCGGCGGCTCAGATGGCATAGATGCG
>JAFULI010000043.1 GCA_017473455.1 Oscillospiraceae bacterium | reverse complement strand
TGCAGGTTTTTCAGGAAGTAGTAGGGGATATCGCAGTGCAGGATGCCGCAGACGTTGTCCTCATTGTCGTAAAGGGGAGTGATTTCCCGTTTGATATCCTCACCCTCGACCCACTGTTCACGGAGAATTTTGGCACCGTCCAGTGTGTAGGTGTGCTTGACACCGCCCACCGTCTTGGAGGTACGGATACCGCTGGCATTGTAGGTATAGACATTGCTGCCGAAGGACTTAAGCTGCCGACCCTTTTCCCAGACCAGAGTGCTGCCTAGATAGCTGGTGGGGTTGCCCTGCGCATCGTAGGAGATGGTCTCGCCGTTGTAACGAATCAGCTTGTCCTTCCACGCGTTGTCACCGGATTCGTAATCGTAGGATTTGCCATTCTTGGTCAGAATGTTACCGTACTTATCGTAGGTCATGACATTGACCACAACGTTATTCCGGGTTTCCGTCAGGAGCTGGCCCTGCGCATCGTAGGTATACTGAGTGATACCCTCCAGAGAATCCTCCACACGGGTGATTCTGTCCTCGGCATCGTATTCGTAGGAAATGGTACGTCCATCAGACAGAATAATCTGCTTGACAAGCTGGGTGGTGGGGGCGGATTTCAGCAAGCCCTTGTCGCCGGTGGTGGTGTATACCTCGTTGGCTTCGCCGGGGGTGTACAGGAACTGGCGGTGGATGTTGCCCCAGCCGGTCTGGATTTCGTCAAAGATCTTTCTGCCGAAGGAATCCGTCTTGGAATGGCTGTACTAATAAACGATCAATTTCGCCTTGCGCATAATTGCCTCCTATTCCGTGAGAGTAGCAGTTGAAGGTTGTTAATCCCTTCAACTGCTACTCTCACTAAAAGGCAGTTTTGTGACCACAGGTCATAAATTAATTGAAAACCTACCGCAAGGGGAATAGAACTATTATGTATCAGCAAGCATCGTCAATGGGGAACCATAGGCACTCATTTACTGATATTACTCATACGCAGGGGAAGAAAAAACCATATGGTTCTAGTAAATCATACAACTGTGTTTTTTCGTCCTCTGAAATCTTGATATATCTATTTTTTTCTTTCCAATATATTATTGGACAAGCATCCAGAGCAATACAAAAGGTGTGCTCTTGGTTAAATTTAACAGATACGGCTTCGCTAAATCCGCAAGAAAGATTATCTTTATACATTCTTTTTTTATTAAAAATAGCCTTTAATGACTCCACTTCTTGATCGCTTAAATGGTGTAATATATCGGTATTCCCGTATAGAAAACGCACCTCAGCTTCTGATACAAACCCTATATTTACTTTATCAAATTGCCAATAAATCACGCCTAAGAAAATAACAACAAGAATTATTATACAGGACAACCAAATGCTTCGTTTCAATAATATCTACCTCCGTTTTTACCACTGTCCTAACACACTTTTGGCAATAGCCGTACCCCCGAAAGTGTATGTTTTTTGATAATAAAATGTTTTGATGATTCCTAGATCCCATGCTTTTCTTGCGTAATATTTACCGAAAATCTTTGAGTACGAAACGCTTCCTGTGCAGGCATATACTTTTGTTCCTGTTAGCTTTGCAAACATCCATGCCACGTTATTACCTTCGCTACCGGCTCCGCCTTTGCAACTAAATAAATAAACACCCTTTTTTATTGTTTTGGATTTCAAACTACTAAAGCTTTGTTTTCCGGAGAAACTAAGGCTTTCTCCACTAAAATAAAGCACTCCTTTGCCTCCGTGCAGATATAGATAAACGTAATCAATTGTGCCACTCAGGCAATTCCATACATCAATAAAGTCTTGATTGCTTATTACACTTAACATGTATACATCATTGCTTTTTCTGTTATAATATGGAGAATTCATAGCTTGATCATAGAAACCACTGCCTGGTTTATTGTAGTAGATAACATATGTTCTAGCGTATCCCATTGGATCAACATGCATTATCGGATTGTTCCCACAGTAGGCAAACAAGTTAAATCCAATAACAGTTGCTGTATCTAGCATCACATCTGCGCTTATGAACCGTCCCAAGGCGGGATCGTAGTAGCGGCTTTGGAGGTAGTAGAGACCGGTTTCGGTGTCGAAGTAGTAGCTCCGATACCGGAAGGGGTTGACGGTGGCGATGTTGATGGGTTCGGTTTCGCCGGTTGCGGTGGCGGTGGCATCGTAGGAAACTGTACAGGCACCCCAAGCATCGTAGGTGTAACGGGCTACGGTGGTGCCGCTTTCGTTTACGATGGCAATGACATCTCCCTGAAGATTTTTCAGGTAGTAGTACATAATGGCGTTGTGCTGGAAACCGCAGACAGTATCCTCGTTATCATAGAGGAACGTCAGGTTTTTCTCAAGCGCATTGCCGTTTTCATCGGTTTCCGTCCAAGTATCCCGGAGAATCTTTGCACCGTCCAGAGTAAAGCTGTGCTTGACACCGCCTACGGTTTTGGAAGTGCGGATACCGCTGGCGTTGTAGGTGTATAGGTACTCGTTCTCACCATTCTGAATCCGCATGAGCTGCCTGCCCTTGCCCCAGTACATTCGGCTCCCAAAGTAATGAATGGGATTTCCCTGAGGGTCATAATCAAACAGCACACCGTTATAGCTGGTCAGCTTGTCCTTCCATGCTTTGTCGCCGTCTTCATATTCATATTCCTTGCCGTTCTTGGTCAGGATGTTACCGTAGTTGTCGTAGGTCATCACATTGACTGCGACACCGTTCCGGGTTTCCGTCAGAAGCTGACCCTGCGCATCGTAGGTATACTGGGTAATGCCATCCAGAGAATCGGTTACCTTGGTGATTCGTTCCTCCGCATCGTATTCGTAGGAAATGGTACGTCCGTCGGAGAGAATGATTTGCTTGACAAGCTGGGTAGTAGGCGTGGACTTCATACAGCCCTGACAGCCGGTGGCATAGGTTTGGGGCGCGGCTCCGTTCTCATACAGGAACTGCCGGGACACAGTGCCGAAACCGAACTGCACCTCGTCAAATACCTTTCTGCCAAATGCGTCCGTCTTGGAGTGGCAGGTAAACTCCCGGTCGGAATACCGGTTCTTGGTCATGGTGCTGTCGTTGCTGTCGTTATCGTAGAAGGTAATATCCGGCTGGGAATCCCGATAATTGCTGACCCGGCGAACCAGAGTACCCTCGCGGTCGTAATAGTAGCGCAGGGTGTTCACCAGAGTTTTGGCGGTGACCATGCCGGTGGCTTCGTCCAGGGTGATGTCGCATTCGGTGGCGCGGAGAAGTCTGCCTTCCTCGTAACTGTAATTATATTCCTTCTTGGCAAGAATGTCAACAGAACGGACGATATTTCCCTGATGGTCGTAGGTATAGCGGTAGTGAGCGGTGAGAGTTTCGCTGCTGTTGTACCACATTTCGGATACCAACTGACCCAGTGGGTTGTAGCCTGCCTTCATGGTGTCGCCGTTGGCATAGGTGACCTGCTTGAGCCTGCCGTTGCCGGATTTGTGGGCGTAGTGGATCAGGGGCGTTTCATCCGGGGTCTGGATGCTCTGGAGGTTGTGGAAAGCATCGTAGGCAAGGGTGTAGGTCATGCCGTCCCCACGGGTGATGGAAACGAGGTCGCCATTGTTATTGTAGGCGTAGGAAACTTCCGCGAGGACGGTATCGCCGCTGTCCATGGCTTTGACCTTGGTGGTTCTGCCCTGCTTGTCGTACTCATAGAGAGTCTTGTTGCCGCAGCGGTCTTCCACGGCTTCGGTACGGGAGGTGTAGGCGTTCACGGTGTAGTTGGTGGAATTCCCCCGGGGATCGTAATCCGTAAGCTTGTCGTTGCCGTTTTCGCTGTACCGGAATGCCCGGTAGATGGTGCCGAATTCGCCGTCATGGTAGGTGGTTTCCGTGAGGGGGTTACCGTGGAAATCCTTCAGCTCTTCAAAGGCAGGGGGAGAGTTGCTGTCGGTATCGTCGGAGGCGGTGTAGTCCGCAACCTCGGCATCCACGGTCTCCATGGAGAAATCCTCGGCGGAAAGCCCGGTTTCCAGCGCGTTTCGCACCAACTGGATATCGTCAAAGAGGGCATCGCCGCAGTTGTAGTCGTAGTCGCAGTAGATGTACAGCTTTTCCACGGTGCGGTACTTGCTCTTGGAGAACTGCAGGGAAACGTACTGCCACTCGTCGGTGCAGGGGGAGAAGTCCGCGGTAAAGGTCTCCGGGTCGGTTTCGCCGTAGTATTCGTCGGCGTAGTGGATTTCCGCTCTTAACCGGAAGGTGGGCTGGATATCTCCTTCCTCCCGTTCTCCCATGGGCAGACCCTGCGCCTTTGCCCAGCCGGAGAGGGTGAAGGTCTCCCGGTCTGTCCGGGCGCTGCGAACCGGAACACTCTGACGGGCATATCGGGGCAGGGACAAATCGCCGGAGAGCTTCAGCGCGCCGCTGCCATGGAAGGCATCTCCGGTGGCAAAGGCGGCGCCTTCGGGGATGTTCCAATAGTACTGCTTCTCAAAGCTGCCGTTCCGCATCAGGTTGAAAGGCTCGGCACATTCTCCTTCATTGAGCTGGATGCCGTCCACCTCGGTGGTGCCCGCGCCATCCATGCACATCTGCAGCTTCACCGTCTGGGCTTCGGTGAGGACAAAGGGCAGGGAAAGACGGGTGTATTCCAGATTATTCTCCCAGATTCGCTCCGTTTTTGCCACCACGTTTTTATTGGCGTCCAGAACCCGGAGGAACGCGCCCTGCTTGGGGTCGATACCGCCGGCAGCAGGAGTGAAGCGGACATAGCCGGAGAAGGTATAGACACCGGGCTGCAAGTCCATCACATGGCCCGTACCCAGCACATCGGTGGCTTCGGAGTCATCAGAAGAAAAACGCAGCCGCTGTTCACCGAAGAGACTGTCACCCATGGGCATATTGTCGGCTTCCAGCTCAAAGCTGGTAACGGACAGCAGATTTCGGGCAGTGCCAAAAGTCTGAGCGCCGCCGTCCCCGTAATAGGGGTGGATACCGCTGCCGATGCCCACGGGGGACAGCTCTGTGCCGTAGACATAGGAGCCTACGACTTCGCCCTCATCGTCGAAGCTGTAGACGGTGGTGACGGTCTGGGCAGGGGTATCTCCGTCCGCAGGCTCGGTGGTGGTCAGGGTGGTCTTGCCGGAAGCGGCGCTGTAGTGGAAAGCGGTGGTCTTGCCGTCGGTGGAGTTGTCGGAGCTGTCCTGCACGCTCAGCTCCTGAATGCCGTCGGTGGAGTTGCCGGAGCTGTCCTGCGCACTCAGCTCCTGAATGCCGGTGACCCGGTTGCCGGTGAAGGTATAGCTCACGCCGCTGCCGTCGGGGAGGGTGACGGTTTTGGGTTTGTTGTTTTCATAGGTCAGGGAAACGGTCACGCCGTCGGGGTAGGTGACTGCGGTCAGGTGGTCGGCTTCGTAGGTGTAATCCACATGGGGGCCGTCCGAGGTATCGTCCGAGGTATCGTCCGGGGTATCGTCCGGAGCGGCGATCCGGGTCAGCTTGGAATCGTCATTGTAGGCAAAGACGAAGCTGCGTCCCGCACCGTCGGTGACATTCTCGATTCTGCCTTCGTTCCATGTGACGGTCATGGTGTTGCCGAACTCGTCGGCAATGCTCACCAGTCTGCCGGCGGCATCGAAGGTCAGGGTTTCGTCTCCCCGGGTCAGGGTTCTGGTGGTGGCATCGTAAATCAGGGAGCTGTCCTCCACCGCTTCATAAAGGCTGCCCTCTTTCGGGCAGAACCGGGTCTCGGTGCTGTTTTCATCCAGCCAGACAAAGCCGCTGACCTCGCTGCCTTTGTGAAGGAAGGTGGCAGGAACCATGCTCTGCATCACATTCAGCTTCCAGCCATTGCCCATATGCATGGCGCTGAAATCTGCTGCCTGCAAACAAATGTTCGAATTACCGGTAAATAAATTGTCGCTCAGCGCGCTGGTATACAGGTGGCGCAGGGTCACCGGCATCCGGTTGCCGCCCCAAGCGAAGTCCTCGGACTGGATGGTCAGATTACCGCAGGCAAGGTCAATGCTGCCCTGACCGAACCTGCCCAAAGAATGGCTGTGCTCCCGGTAGCCGCTCTGGATGGAAAAGTTGGTTTCATAGCAGATACGCAGAGTGGGAGGATTTTCCGCGCCGCTGCCGAATAGGTTGACATAACTTGTATCCGTCAAGGTTACTGCCGGTTTTACCATCAGGTAACAGGGTTTCTCCTCGCCACTGATGGCGCTCTCCATGGCGATCTCCATAGCGCTCTCCATGGCGTTGGTGATGTCGAAGGCGTAGGTCACAGCGGTGTCCTGCGTCTTGACGGTGTGGACGTCCAGAAGCACGCCGTTGTCCTCAGGAAGTGCGGTGGCATCCGCTTCCGGGATTGCGGATACCCGGTACACGCCCAGCTTCATGGCACTTCCACTGGGGTCGGCATAGCTCTGCTGATGCAGAATCAGCTCTGCCTTTTTGATTCGGGATGCGTTCGCCTCCGGCAGGGGAAGCTGCAGGTACATTCGGTTGTCCTGACCGTCACCGGTCTGACCTACGGTGCAATTACCGGTGGTGGTCACCGATGTGCCGTTCCAGCCACGGACGATGTACCCGGTGTCCACGCCTGCCTGAAATTCTTTGGTTCTTGTGTTGCTCATGTTTATACCTCACTTTAATTTAGAGTTTAGGAAATAGCCCTCCTGCGGAGGATACGCCCGATTTCCGAATACAGCCCCGGCGAAAAAAGACCGCCGCCTCCGATCTTCCCCCGGCGAAGCCGCATTGGTGGTACGGTAAATTGGTGTTTAACTTACAACACAGGCGACTTGGCTCTCCCTTTGGGAGAGCTGGCACGCCGTAAGGCGTGACTGAGAGGGCAATCAGAAAAATGTTAGAATTTTTCTGATTTTCAGGAAAATGTGTCGTTATCGCCTGCGGCGAT
>JAFULI010000042.1 GCA_017473455.1 Oscillospiraceae bacterium | reverse complement strand
GACTGAGAGGGCAATCAGAAAAATGTGTCGTTATCGCCTGCGGCGATGTGATTTTCTTTAAGAAAATCACGATGCCCTCTCCGCCCCCTTCGGGGGCACCTCTCCCATAGGGAGAGGCAAGTGACATATGCGTAATTGAATTTCAAACAACAATTTATCGTCAATTTCCCCGCAAAAAGCCCCGATGCCTGCAAAGGCATCGGGGCGAAAGAAACGCATTATTCGTTATCCACGTAGTAGTTATAGCCACCGTAGTATTTGCCGTAGTAGCCACGGTCGTGGGAGGTGTCCACCTGATTGAGGACTGCGCCCAGAACCTTGCCGCCGGATTTTTCAATCTGGTTCTTGACCCGGCGCTCCAGCTTGTAGCTGTTATGAGAGGCATCGATGACCATGACCACACCGTCCAGATGGGGTGCCATCAGGGCACAGTCAATAATCTGACCGATGGGGGCGGTATCCACCACCACATAATCGAACACGTCCTTCAGGGCAGGGATCAGACGGGCAAAATTCTCGCTGCCCAGCAGTTCGGTGGAATTCGGAACACGGACACCGGCGAACATGATATACAATCCGGGAATATCCGTTTCCTGAATCAACTCACTGACATTGGCAAGACCGGAGAGGTAGTGGCTCAAGCCTTCCACCTTGGTCTTCAGACGGAGCTGACCTGCCAGAACGCTCTTACGCAGGTCGGCATCCACCAGCAGCACCCGCTTGCCTAACTGGGCAAAGGAAATGGCAGTCTGCAAAGAGATGGTGGTCTTACCTTCACCGGGAGCAAAGCTGGTAAAGCCAATCACCCGGACGGAGGGGCCGCTGAACATCAGGTTGGTACGGAGGGTCTTCAGGGACTCGCTAATTCTGGGTTCCTTGGGAACAAAGGGGGTTACTGTAATTGTATCCATGAAGCTCACCTCTTATCTTTTGCCAATCTTCTTTTTGCCGGACTTTCTGGAGGGACGTACCACCTTCAGTTCCGCAGATACAGGAATAGCAGCCAGTGTACTGACACCCAGATAATTGTCCACATCGTCTTCGTTGCGGATGGTATCGTCCATCAGGAAGATGACCACGATTACCACCGCAGCCAGCACCGCACCGATAATCGCGGCGGTAATGGCGCTCTTGTTGGCATCCACAGAGTTATTGGCGGCAGGAACGGATGCCTTGAACACCGGGTTGATGGCATCGACATTCATAATCTTGGTAATCTGCTGTGCCGCCTCGTCGCACACGGCGTTGAGGACATCCGCGGCACGCTGGGGGTCGGTATCCGTATAAGACAAGTCCAGAATACGGGTATTCTCCCGGTAGGACACGGTGACCGCCTTGCTCAGAGCCTTGGCATCCATGTTCAGGTTCAAATCCCCGACCACCTCGCCGGTAACATTTTCACCGGTGATAATCACCGCGCAGTCACGCAGAAGCTGAGTTGCGATGGACAGAGAGCTGTTGTCCAGAACTTCGGCGGTGCCATCCGGGGCTACGTTCTTTTGGTACACATACAGTCTTGCGGTAGCGGTATAGACCGGGGAATTGGTTGCCTTGGCAATCACAAAGCCACCCAACGCAAACACCACAGCTGCCAGCAAGATGATCCAAATCTTAGACTTCAGATGCAGCAGAAGTCCAAGCAGGTCGATCTCCATTTCGTTTCGATTTTCCATACATTATTTCCTCCGGGCTATGCCCAAATTACAGTCACTCCCGATATTCTATCACATGTTTCTCTTAATTGCAAGCATTGCAGAAGAATGCCATCGAAAAAACCGGATTATTTGTTTAATCAAACAGCGGAGACGTATAGATACCGTCCGCGATCAAGCGACGGAAGCTCTCCATCACCGCAGGCTTATCCTCCCGATAGGTGACACCGAACCATTTATCGGCGGTTTCAATCACCTTCACCCGAACCTTCCCCTGCCGCAGGAGCTGTCCGATATAAATGGGCAGCAGGTACTCTGCCTTCAGGGGGTCTTGTGCCGCGGCGGTACGGAAGAATTCCTCGAAGCCGCTTTGGAGTACCTCCATGAATTCCGGGCGCAGGCCCCACATATTCATGGACACATGGCTCATCACGTCCACTTCTCTGCCCTCCACCTCAGCACCGGTGGGAGTTTTAACAATGTTTTTGGTTTCCACCACATCCGTCAGATAGCCTTCGCTGTCCACCTGACAAATGCCACGGGTAACACCGCCGTTTTCCGACAAGGTATTGGCAAGAATGAAACCTGCCATACAGTAGGTATTCGGCTCTGCCTTTTGGCAAAGGAACTCCCGGAGCTTAACAAAGGCTTCCTTGCCATAGTAATCGTCGGCATTGATGACAACAAAGGGAGTATCCACCAGATCCCGGGCTACCAGAACCGCCTGACCGGTGCCCCAGGGCTTTGTCCGGCCTTCCGGCACAGCAACCCCTTCAGGCAGCGCATCCATGCTCTGGTAGGCATATGCCACGGACACACCCCGTGCCGCACACACCTTTTCAATCCGATTGCCGATAACCTCCCGAAAATCCGCCTCGATATCCCGACGGATAACAAATACAATCTTATTAAACCCTGCTTCTATCGCATCATAGATGGAATAATCCATGATGATCTCACCGTTTGGCCCCACGCTCTCAAGCTGCTTGATGCCGCCGCCAAACCGGGAGCCAATTCCTGCCGCCATAATGACCAATGCTGTATCCATTTTCACGACACTCCTCTTCTTTTACGATATTTTATTCTCTTTTGAGTTTTCTAAAAAAACGTCCGAAGATTTCCCATGTCAGCGGTTCTTTTAACAAGAGCAACGCCGCCACATAAATGCCTGCGAACAGCACGAAGGAAATCGCCAGCGTCATAAAATTACCCAATCCCAGAACCGGCACCCAGAAGGCCGCGGCACATGCCAGAGCCAGTCCCAACAGCACACGGAAAATACGCACCTGACGGAAAGCAACCCGTGCTTCCTTTCCCAGCACAATAAACTGCACTGCCAGCACCACAAACTCCGCCACCGAGGTAGCAGCCGCCGCACCGGAAGGGCCAAAAGCAGGAATCCAAAGGATATTCAGCACCAAATCCACCGCAGCACCGCTGACAATGGACCAGAGCACCACCTTTTCCCTGCCCGTGGGAACCAGAATTTGAATCCCCAGAACGTTGGAAAGCCCGATGAACAGCACCGTAGGCATAATCAACCGCATAGGCATAATGGCTCCGGCAAACCGACTGCCCGACAGCAGGAAAATTCCCTGAGGGGCAAAGAAGATGAAATACACCACCATAGGCAGTGCCGCAACCACCACAAAATTCAGCGCCTTACGGGTAATTTTACGGAATTCCTCCATCTGCCCGTTCTGTACATAATAAGATGCCCGGGGCAGCAGCACCGCACCCAGAGAGGTGACAATACTCACCAGAATGGACTTAATCCGCACCGCGGCATTGTAGTATCCTACCGCACCGGCATCATCCATGAATCCCAGCATCACCACATCCAGATTGGTATACACAGTAGAGGCGCAAGCCATGGCAAAGAAAATCGCCACCGCCTTGAAATGCCGGGCGAACCGGTATCCCCCAAGGGGACGCAGGGTGATATACTTCCGTGCGTGGAAGAAATTCATAATATTGGAGGCGGAAGCCGCCAGAATGGTGATCCCGCCGTAAATGGTGTAATCCTCCTGCTTATGTACCAGCAGGAACATTGCCACCACCGCCACCGCCTTAAAAATTACGGAACGCACCGCAATGTAGGTATACTGCTCCAGCGCTTTATACAGCCATTCCATGCCGATGGCATTGAAAAGAATGGTCAGACTCACCACCAGATACAGCACTCTGTCCTCCCGAAGCCGGGGGACAAAAATCAGCGCCCCGAACAGAGCCACATAGGCGATGGCGCTCATCACCAGATTGATAATCAGCAGCTCCTGCGCGGTACGGCTCAGCTCCCGACGGTCATCCCGAACCTTGGCACAAGCCCGGACACCGTAGGTCGGGATGCCAAGCTGGGCAAACATCAGGAAGTAGGAAATCAGCGCCGTCGCAAAGGAAACCCTGCCCGTCCCGTCCTCCAGCAGCACCCGGGAAACATAAGGGAAACTGATTAACGGGAATATGAATGACGACATGGTCAATATCGCATTCATGATAAAATTCAGTTTCAGAGATTTCTTTTCAGCCATGATGATATATTGCCGTCAATCCTTTGTCAGTATTCAATATTTTCGCCGCCGGACAGCACCACCCGGGCATTCCCGGAAAACAGAGCCTGCGCATATGCCTCCCCGTATTTTCTTCGCACCAGCTCATAGCATTTGCGAAGCTGAGGGGGGCGGTTTTCATGATCGTGGGCATCGGTGGCAATGAAATGCACCTTCCGCTGACGGAGCATCCGCTGGCAGAACCAACGGGTTTTCAGTCCCCGTTTGCCCAGAACACTGTCCGCATTGATCTGAATGAGCGCACCAAGCCCAAGCACTTCA
The DNA here is from genome assembly GCA_017473455.1 of Oscillospiraceae bacterium. Classification (GTDB taxonomy): domain Bacteria; phylum Bacillota; class Clostridia; order Oscillospirales; family Oscillospiraceae; genus Faecousia. Next base: position 4,275 of record JAFULI010000042.1, on the reverse strand, counting down.
TCGGCAATGTCTTTATTATTCAGGAAGATTTCGTACCGCTCCGCATGGGCAATGATAGGAACGTAGCCAAAGTTAATCAGCTCCAGAACTCCCTCCATCACCCGGGAACGGAAACAGTTACTCCGAAACTCCAGAAGAACGTAGCGGGTACCGTTCATACTCAAAAGCGTGCCGTCTGTCAGCTTTTCCGAAACATCCAGCTCGTAGCCGATTTCGCTGCCCAGATACAGTTCCATATCCGGCAGCAAATGCCGGATCTCCCGCTGCAGGTGCTCAAACCGGGGACGGATACGCTTTTCCACATTTCCACGGTAACGTCCACGGTAGTGCGGTGTGAGAACCACAGTCCCAATTCCATCTTCCCACGCCTGCTGCAGCAGGGCGACAGCCTGCTCGGTATTTTCAGCACCGTCATCAACGCCCGGCAGGATGTGACAATGGATATCCACAAAGGCCGGTTTTTCCTCCCCCACAGGCTGTCAACTCCTTCTCCTGACGGCTCAGCCGTCGAAATGGTATAGTTTCACTTTTATTGGATTATACCACAGATCCCCGCACAAAGCAACCGCCTTTTTTCTCCGGTACAGCAGTGGAGAGTCCTCCGGTACAGCAGTGGAGAACATTACGGCTCCGTGTAACGGCTTATGGTTGATTTGTACCTCTGCCCGCAAAAACCCCCTGCCGATCCACGACAGGGGGTGAAAATCAATCTTTTTTCTTTTCTTTTTTCTTCTTTTCCTTTTTGCCATCCCGCTTCTTATACTGCAGCTTGGAGGACATCAGGATGATAATCTGCCCGGGAATCCCCAGAAGCATGAGCTGCCATGCGAAAATTCCGCAGGCGTACAGAGTCAGGGTCACACTCAGCAGCAGCGACCACATCAAAAGAGAAATGATGGGGTAATTCTTCCGTCCGCTGAACCACATGGCATTGAACACCAGCCACACAATCATGGACACCGGCACCGCATAGACAAAGGAAATAAAATGGAAAAACGTCTTATGTGCCACGATCATATCCACAATGACAAATGCCGTGGTGGCAATAAACCAGACCAGCAGCACACTCAGCACGGTAATCACCGCACGGTTACGCTTTTTACTGGGTGCCGCTTCCGGCTCCTCTGTCCGCTCCGGTTCAGGCTCCGGCTGACCGTTCTCCCGAACCAGATAATCCAGCGGTACACCAAACAGATCCGCAATGGTCTTAAGTACCGTAATATCCGGCAGAGATTCGGCACGTTCCCATTTGGAAATTGCCTTGTCAGAATAATTCAATTTTTCAGCCAGCTCGCTTTGGGTCATCTTCGCGGCCTGCCGCAGAGCCGTCAAATTTCTTGCGATAATGGGTTTCAAATCTTCCACGCTAAAAACCTCTTCCGTATAATCGGAAGTATTTTACCACATCTTTTCCCGTAAATCAAGGGATTGGATTTGGCGAATTTGTGAACTTAATTTTACAGCCCCCGGAAAACTACGCATCCATCATTGTCCCACGGTGCACAGCAAAAATTTCTCCGCTGTCACTCACCAGCATATCAACAATCAGTGTTTCTTCTCCGCCATCCTCATACGTTACCGTAACTGTCACAGTATCCCGAAGCTCGGACAGTTTCACAGACGGATTGGATTTTATTATCTGTGCAGCCTTAGGGGAGATAGACCACAAAAAATCAATTTCACCGGCAGCATCACCGCAAATTCCACGGATAGCCGCACGATCCAGATCGATACTGCGCTTTCCGCTGGCAGAACCGCAGCCATTCTCCAATTCCGGAACCAACACCATATACCCCATTTCTGTAACAGAAACACTGATGCCACGCACCGCGGAGGCTTTCTCCAGCCGAAGACGAAAACCTCCGGCTGAAATTGTGGTAATCAGTACATTTTCCCCCCGGTAACGCCCCCAGGAATTCAATGCATCACGGGGGTATTCGCTGAACAATTCATCGATGCATGCCTGCTCCTGTTCCAGAACTGCCGCAAATTCCTTATCATCCACTCCCGTAATATCCCGAACGCGAACCAAAGCCCGATAAGGGACACGAATTCCCTCGCGCATCTGTACCACTTCCGTGTCTCCAATGCAATGCAGCAAAGTTACCTCCGGGGAATCCTGATAAATGTTGTTCGACGTGGTATCAGTCGGCTGGGTAACGGGATTTTCCACAATCTCTGACGGTTTCGTTCCCCGGAGTGTTACCTCCCCTCGACTCAATGCGCCAACGCCTGCCGTAACAGTCAACACTGCACAGCATACACAAGCCAGTACAACTGCTATGCAATTTCTTTTTCTCCTTCTCACCGCTCGCTCAGCTCTGGCCCGGCAAAGAACCGACTGTGCCATTTCTTCATAACTCTTCATAACAAAATCCCTCCTCAATCAATTTTGCTTTTAGTGCCCTTCTTGCACGATACGCAAGTGTTTCTGTGCTGTGAGCCGTTCTCCCCATAATTCTTCCGGCCTCCCGATAATTAAACTTCTCGAAGTACACAAGCCACAACACCTCCCGGTACTCCTGCTTTAACTGCTTCATGACCCTGTGGACTGCACGCTTCTCCTCCTGGTTTATGTAGGCCCTTTCCAAGTCCATCTCTTCCAGGATTGCCTCCGGGCTATCCTCCAAAGAAATCTCCCTTTTTTTGTTGTGCCTTCGATAATCCAGTGCCAAATTTCGTCCAATCGCATATAGCCAGGTTCTGAATGATGAATTAGCCAGAAATCGCGGCTTCCTGAGTGCCAATTTCAAAAACGTTTCCTCTGCCAAATCTTCGGCCGTAGTCAGATTTTGTACGTATCCGTTGAGATACAAAATCAAACCATCCTTATAATCCCGTATAATTTGGACAAGGCCGTCATCATCCCCCTGCAGAAAAAGGCGGTAGCTATTTTCTCCCTGATCCATCTAAAACCTCCTTTCACCTGTTAGACGGTAAAAAAGCTAAAAACCTCACAGTTTTTTGTTCGCCATATAATATTCCTCTCAAGCAAAACACCTCCGTGTCACGTGGACACGGAGGTTGCGTAGCTATATGAATTAGCCGCTTGATAGACTTGACTTCGAATGTAGCATTCCCCCGTTTACAGCCGCACCTCCCCGGGGTCGGCGATTTGGGTAGCGGTTTCGGTTACATGGCAATCCACCGCCAGAATGTGAACCCCGGCTGCGGCGGCTTCCCGAAGCGCTGCGCCAAAGGCAGGGTCGGTGGCATTGTTGGGGTGGATGTATTTTACGTCCTTCATCTGGATGACAAACAGCACATAGGCTCCGCAGCCCTGCCGTACCGCTTCGGTCAGACCTTTCAGGTGCTTTGTCCCACGCTGGGTGGGAGCATCTGGGAAGGCGCAAACTCCGTCATGCTCCAGCGTTACCCCCTTGACCTCCAGAAAGCAGGGCTTTCCGTTGAGGGTAAAGGAAAAATCAAACCGGGAGTCCCCATGCACCGTTTCCGGCCGCAGATTTTCCACCGCTCCCAGTCCTCCCGAAAGCAGCCACTCCCGGGCGATGACATTGGGTGCCTGAGAGTCCATATTGATGAGCCGCTCCCCTTTTTGCACCTTAATCAGGTCATAGGCGGTTTTCCGGTTGGGATTGTCTGCTTTCTGACACCAGACCTTCGCACCGGGCTGCAGCAGCTCCCGACACCGTCCGGTATTCTTCACATGGCAAACCTGAAGTTCCCCGTCAATGATCACATGGGCAATAAACCGATTGGGACGCGCCACAAATTCTCCGGCAACCATATTGGGATAAACCATAGGGTATTCCTCCTGAATGCTTCTGATGGAATGAATAAAGTAAAAATCGACATTCTTCCGGAGAAGAATGTCGATTTTTGGTGGAGACTACGGGACTCGAACCTGTGACCTCATGCGTGTGAAGCATGCGCTCTAACCAGCTGAGCTAAGCCTCCATGTGGAACAGGTTAGATTATAGCAGATTTTTCGGAATTGTCAAGCCCTGAATCCGCCTTTCAGGGGATTTTTCCGCTTTCCTTCTTATGCTGCACATTTTTGCCGCAGCCAGCCCGTTAAATTGTTGTTTGAAAGACTACCCTCGCACTGAAAACGTATGTCATCCTGAGCGAGCGTAAGCGAGTCGAAGGATCTCTGCGGTGGGGAACGGAAGTTGTGGGTTCTGTTTCGGGCAGGTTCGGTTACGGATTATATTCCTGCCGGAGGCGTCACTTTCTTGTTTCGGCAAGAAAGTAACCAAAGAAGCCGACTTAGGGGAGGCGCTGAGGTTGTACCTTTCCGGCCCGGTCGGTTTC
>JAFULI010000041.1 GCA_017473455.1 Oscillospiraceae bacterium | reverse complement strand
GTTGGTACAGATGGTGAAAAATTCTATCAATATACAATGATAGAAGAAGCAAGTAGAGAGCGTTTTATCTATGCCTACAAAGAAAACAGCAGCTATAGCACAGTAGATTTTGTACAGAGAGCGATTATCTATTTTGGCTATGCGCCGGATATTATTCAAACGGATAATGGGTCAGAATTTAACCACACATCAAAAACAACACGCATACATCCCTTGGATATGCTCTGTAATAGATTGCACATTACTCACAAGACAATTCGGCCAGCAACACCTTGGCACAACGGCAAGGTGGAACGCAGCCACAGAAACGATCAGGAGCGGTTCTACAATCACCTGAGTTTCTACTCCTACGAGGATCTACAGCTTCAGATGAAGCGGTACTTACGCAGATCTAACAGAATCCCAATGTCTGTTTTAGGATGGAAATCACCGATCCAGAAACGACAGGAGCTGGAAGCCGCCCGGTTTTGCTGACTCCAGTCGGGCTACGCCCTCCCTCCGTCAGCAAAACCGATATCCTAAGACCGAACTCTTTCTCTTTTTTACGGTCTCACATCATTGACAAACGAACATATTCGACAAAAATCGCTTCCAGTTCAGCGAAATCACAGTAATACTGTGCATTATGGTATTCGCTCAAAATCCACAGCAAAATGTCTTTTATGGAAATTCTCTTTACAGATACGGGAATATATAGTATAATTCTCACATATTTTGTAGCTCTTTATCAGGGCTATTTGTGTATAACAGAAAGGAGCCACTATGAAACGAACATATTTTAAGCGCATCCTTGCCGCCCTGCTTGCCCTGACATTGCTTGCAGGTACAGCTGTCTTCCCGGTTTTTGCCGCCGAAGAGGAAGAGATCACTGTCAAGAATAACGTCTATCGTGAGGGCGTCGGCATTCGGGTGTCCATGTCTGCCAAGGTAGAAAATCCCGAAACCGAATTTTCGGTTATCGGTCCTGATGGCCCCATCGTCATCACTTCTGTGAAGGAAGAAGGCAAGATTTACACCCTTGTTCCTCAGGGTGCCTTGGATTTGCGGGCAGAATACACCCTGACCTTCCGTGGTACTGAGCACAAGATTAACCTGCCCAGCTTCTACTCCACCGAAGACTTCGAAGCGGAATTCACCTATTCCGCCGATGATCTGGGCGCAACCTGGACGGAAACCGCCACCACTTTCCGTGTATGGGCTCCCACTGCAACCAACGTAAAGATCAATCTTTATGAAACCGGTGACCCCTCCTCCCCGGATTTGATCGATCAGGTAGAAATGACTGCCGATGTCAACGGCACATGGGTTGCAAAGCTGGAAGGTAACCGGCACGGTGTATACTACACCTATCAGGTGGATGTAAACGGCAACAGCGTAGAAGCCTGCGACCCCTATGCCCGAACCACCGGTGTCAATGGTATGCGTGCCATGATTATCGATTTGGATTCTACAGATCCCGAGGGTTGGGAAAACGATAAAGATCCTCACTACGATGATAATATTACCGATGCCATCATCTATGAACTTCATGTCCGTGACCTGAGTGTAGATGCCAGCTCCGGCATCACCAACAAAGGAAAATTCCTCGGTCTGATTGAAGCCGGTACTACCAATTCTCAGGGTAAGCCCACGGGATTGGATTACATTAAGGGGCTTGGTGTTACCCACATTCACCTTCTGCCTTCTTACGACTACGCTACCGTTGACGAGAGCAATCTCGCTGCCAATGAATTCAACTGGGGCTATGATCCCAAGAACTACAACGTTCCGGAAGGCTCCTACTCCACCGACCCCTATAACGGCGAGGTTCGGGTGTCCGAATTTAAGCAGATGGTTAAGGGGCTGCATGATAACGGCATCAGCGTGATTATGGACGTTGTGTACAACCACGTTTACGATGCCAAGGGCTTCTGTTTCAATCAGATTGTTCCTCAGTACTTCAGCCGTGTGGATCCCTTCGGTGCTTACTCCGCCGGTTCCGGCTGTGGCAACGACACCGCATCCGAGCGTTCCATGGTTAAAAAGTACATTGTTGACTCTGTTACTTACTGGGCAGATGAATACCACATCGACGGCTTCCGCTTTGATCTGGTAGGTCTGATTGACACCGAAACCGTCAATGCTGTGGTTGAAGAAGTTCACAAGACCCATCCCAACGTTATCTTCTACGGTGAGGGCTGGACCATGTCCACCACCATGACCAAGGAAGGTTACGAAATGGCAACCCAGCGTAATTCCGATAAAACCCCCAATTTTGCTTATTTCTCTGACACCATCCGGGATGCTCTGAGAGGCCCCATGACCAACAACTCCCAAAAGGGCTACGCATCCTGCGGAAGCGGCTATGCCTCCACCATTGCAAGCTGCTTCAAGGGCACTCCCAGTTGGGCTTCCTCCCCTACTCAGACTGTGAACTACGCTTCCTGCCACGATAATCTTGCCCTTTTCGACCGCATAACGCTTTGCACCAAGGACTATTCTTTGGAAGATCAGGTGAAGATGAACAATCTTGCCGCGGCAATCGTGATGACCTCCCAGGGTATCCCGCTGTTCCAGGCAGGCGAAGAAATCCTTCGTTCCAAGCCTCTTCCCGATGGCAGCTACGATCACAACAGCTATAAGAGCCCTGACTCTGTGAACTCTTTGAAGTGGGATCATCTGAACGATCCGGTATACGAGGACGTTTACAACTACTACAAGGGTCTGATTGCTTTCCGTAAGGCACACCCCTCCCTGCGGATGACTACAGCCCAGGCTGTGGAAGAAAACATCAAAGCCATTGTCGATCCCAATTCCACGGTACTTGCCTTTGAGATTAAGGGTGGTGCCAACGGGGAAGCCAACGACGGTATGTATGTAATTTTCAATTCCAAGGAAGAAGCGGTTTCCATGGATCTTCCCGAGGGCAACTGGACCATCTACATTAACGGGGAAGATGCCGGCACCACGCCTCTTGGCAGTGCCAGCGGCAGTGTGACGGTAGACCCCATCAGTGCCATGGTTCTTGTCAACGAACCCGTTGAGGTTGAAGAAGACCCCTCTCCTGTTACCTTTGCCATCTCCCCTCTGGTTATCATTGTTTTGGTTGCCGCTATTTTGATTGTTGCCGCCGTAGTGGTAATCGTCATTATCAAAAAACGCAAATCTGCATAATCTGCCATTTCAGGGGATCCCTTTTCGGGGTCCCCTGATTTATTTACAAAAAATTTATCCCGAAAATTTCCGGGTTTGTTATAATACTTTCAAAGGAGTGGATGCCATATGAAAAAATACCTCTGTCTGATACTTGCATGCTGTACGGCAGCATGTATGCTTTCCGGCTGCGGTAAAACTTCTGATGATCCTGATACCAGTTCTGGCTCAAATGCAGTAACAACTGCCCCCGCTGTTGTGCAATCAGTACCGGCAGTATCCGATGGGGATATGTTCACAGACCGTGACCTCAAAGGAGAGACAGGTGTACAAACCATTTCCATTCGCTTTGACAATGATGTTCCCGTCTGCTCCTCTCCTGCCGTTTCGATTTCCGGAACTACTGTTACCATTTTGCAGGAAGGCTGCTATACCCTTTCAGGGAATGCCGCAGACGGCTGTGTGATTGTGGACACCAACGACAATGCCAAAGTTCAACTGCTTCTCGACAACCTGACGCTAAACCGCAAAGCCGGTGCCCCTGTCTATGTGCGTTCAGCAGATAAGGTTTTCATTACACTTCCCGACGGGAGCAACAGCACCTTATCCTGCGAGGATATTTTATCAACAGAGGACGACACCATCGACGGCGCGATCTTCAGCAAGTCAGATTTGACCATCAACGGAAGCGGGACACTGACTATCAGTTCTGCCGCCGGTCATGGTATCGTTTGCAAGGACGATTTGGTATTTACCGGCGGAAATCACATCATCACCTCTGCTTCCCACGGAATCGATGCCAATGACAGCATCCGTATCACCAATACCGGGATTACCATCAACGCCGGCAAAGACGGCATCCATACGGAAAACAATGACGACTCAGCATTAGGCTTCGTATATATTTCCAACGGAACCTTTGATATAAATGCTCAGGGTGACGGCATCAGTACCGGCAGCTATATGAACATCAAAGACGGCACGTTCCAAATCCTCGCAGGAGGCGGTTACGAAAACGGCGAGCAGAAGTCCTCCAATCAATGGGGTGATTTCATGGGCGGCGGTATGGGCGGCGGACGTCCCGGGCATCGGGCTGCAGAGATCCCGACTACGTCGACCACCGATGACAGCACCTCTATGAAAGGCTTAAAAGCAGGCGGAAGCCTGCTGATTACCGGTGGTGATTTCCGCCTGGACACCGCTGACGATACCCTTCACGGAGCAGTTATCGATATTCAAGGCGGAACATTCCGACTTGACAGCGGTGACGACGGTGTTCACGCAGATCAAACCTTAACCATTACCGATTGCGACATGGAAATTTCCCATAGCTACGAGGGTCTGGAGGCTAAGGACATTGCAATCTCCGGAGGACTCATCAAACTGAAAGCCACAGACGACGGCTTGAATGCTGCCGGCGGTAACGATGGAAGCGGTATGAGCGGCGGACGGGATATGATGTTCGGGGACGGTCGTCCCGGAGGAATGCAAGGAAACGCCACCGGCAGCATCACAATCACCGGAGGCAGCATAATCATCAACGCATCCGGTGACGGCATTGATGCCAACGGTACCCTTTTGATTTCCGGCGGTTATGTTTGTGTCAGCGGTCCAACGGTTGGCGACACAGCAACTTTGGACTACGACATTTCGGCTGAAATTACCGGCGGCACTTTTATCGGTACCGGTGCTGCCAATATGGCGCAGACCTTCAGCAGTTCCACTCAGGGTGTCATCGCTGTAACAGTTGGCAACCAACCGGCAGGGACGACGATTACCTTAAGTGATAATGATGGAAACCTGATCATCTCCCACACATCTGAGCTAAACTACGGTGTGGTCATTCTCAGCACTTTCAATATAAAGAAGGGCGAAACCTACACCATTACCGTGGGAACCGAAACCGCAAGCTTTGAAGCATACTGACAGAAATAATAGAAAATCTCACCGGAAACGACTCCGGTGAGATTTTTTATTTATTGAAAACATTCCAAATGATAGCCCTGATCACGAAGGCTGTCAATCACATCTCCGAGAATTTCCGTATTTGTTTCGGAAACGGCATGGAGCAAATAAATCCCGCCGCTATGGGCAGCATTTACAACCTTGTTATAAGCCTTCTCCGGTGCCATCTGGTCAGCAGGGTCATAGTCATAATACGCAAAGCTCCAGTTCACCGTCTTATACCCAAGGTTTTGGAGCACCGCCAAAGACTGCTGGGAATACTCTCCCATCGGAGGACGGAACAGATGCATTTCATAGCCGAAATTCTGCAAAACATAATCGTGCAGACCCATAACCTCCTGGATCATCGTATCGATGTCCAGAGTGGGCATAGATTTATGCTTGACAGAGTGATTGCCGACTGTATGCCCTTCGTCAATCATTCTTCGTACCAGATCCGGATTCTTTTTGCAATAATCCATCGTCACAAAAAAGACAGACTTAACTTCTTTCTGCTTTAATACATCCAGAATTTTCGAAGTATAGCCGTTCTCGTAGCCTTCATCAAAGGTCAGATAAATATTACCGTCCTCCGGCATGATGAAGAAAGCATCATACTGCCCATATTTCTTCTGTGCGTTGGTTGCTCCGTAAGGGCGGTTCTTATCATCCACATGAATTCCCTGACCATACGCATTTTTTGTGGTATCCATAGCTTCCAACTCTGCTCTGGTATACTCCCCGTCAGGGATGACGGGTTCCGTCGGTTTAGGTTCTGTGGGCTTGGGTTCCGTGGGCTTGGGTTCCGTTGTCGGAGGCTCCGTAGTGGTTGGCTCGGTGGTGGGCGGCTCGGTGGTCACAGGTACCGTTGTTTCCGGCTCAGTGGCAGGTGGCACGGTTGTGACGGGAGCTGTAGACTCCGGCTCTGCAGGCTTGGTAGTCGTCTCAGGAACATCTATAGATGTGGACGGGATTGTTTCTTCCGGTTGTGCGTCCGGTGCGTTACAGCCTGCCAGCGCCGCCACGAGGCAAAGGCAAGCCAGAAAAAGGGCAATTACTCTCATTTGTTCTCCTTGTCTATGTCGCTTATACGGGGTATACGTTGGTTATCCAAATCAAAATCGGTAATACTAATGTAAAAATGCTGACGATCCACGGATACAGCATCCGCTTGGAACACATTGTTAACAGCGTGCAAAAGGCAGTTATCACCACCGGTGTCAGAACCGCAACAATCTTCGGCACCATAAAGGAATAGTCTCCGTTTGCAAGCAGATTGATACCAACAGAATCCGGTAACTGTGCCATATTCCGACACGCCAGAATGATGGCAATTACCACCACGGGAATCGAAATAATCAAAGCACGGAAATTATAAACATATCTGCCAATCAACTTGAGGACAGACCACGTTTTTTCCCAACCGGCGTTCGTTTGGGCAGCAGCCTTTTTGACAGGCTTTTTCGCATCAGTTTTTTTCATAAGATACCTCCGGATATTTCACCGCATATGTGCATATGATACCACAAAACAATCTTGTATGCAATAACAGAATTCTATCAAAAAAATCTAATTCCGTCCGTTTTATTGTACCGAACAAATGTTATCATTTGTTCACAAGCAAAAAACAAGGAGGAAACGAACATGAAAACAAACGCTGTCTGTCATCCCATGAAAGCCCCTGCCTACCCCAACGCCGCCGATCGGCGGTACTATCTGCGTAAGCTGCTGGACGGAGCTTTGGCGGTCGCCATCGCCGTCGGAACGGTAACTGCGCTAATCTTCCTGTTCCTTTTATGAATCGTCACACCAAATCCAGCTGTCCGATTATGTGGCAGCCGGAAATTTTCCCGTCTGCCACTTCCATCAGTGCCGCAGTACGTCCCCCGTAGCCACAGCTTCCGGGGTTGACAACCCACAAACCGTCAGGCTCCTGAGTACAATATGTTGCATGGGTATGACCGAACAGCACACCCTGAACTCCTGCCCTCCGGGCATCCTTCAGCAAAGACCAGAGTCCGCTCTTGACGTAATGGCAGTGCCCATGGGTCAGGTACAGCTTAACTCCACAAACCTTGCAAACAAGTATTTCAGGTGCGCCCATGATGTTTCTATATTTATCACAATTACCGGGTACCTGATAGAAGCGAACATCCGGGAATTCTTCTGCCATTGCTGTGCCATCATCATAATAATCCCCCAGATGGATCACCGCATTCGGAGAGAAATAACGGATTGCCTCGCGCATAAAGTGCAAGGAAGAATGTGAGTCTGAAAGAATTAGTATCTTCATATGCACCTGCCTCCACTTCTTTGCATAGGATACTTTGAGTCTTATTATATCAAACATTTTGACTGGAGGCAATAGAATGGAAGGAAAATCAAAGGATATTTCCATGCAGGATGCCATGCGACTTGCTCAAAGCGATACCGGCAAACAGCTACTGAACATACTGCGTTCAAGCAATCCCGACGTACTTGAGCAAGCAACCCGACAAGCTTCCACCGGGGACTACGATGAATTAAAAAGCACTCTGTCTGACTTTATGAAAACTCCGGAAGCAAAACAGCTATTGGAGCAGCTCAGGAGGCAACTGAATGGATGATTTGGAAGAAAAGCTCAACTCCGTACTGAACAATCCTCAGATGATGCAGCAGATTCTGTCTATGGCTCAGGGTCTCACAACGAACAATCAAAGCAAAAACGACTCCCACGGTTCCCGGCAGGACAGCACCGGAGAACCGGATCTTGCCATGCTGCAAAAACTGGCAGGGCTGGCACAGCAGGGCAACATTGACGGTAATCAAAAAGCTCTGCTCAGTGCTTTGCGTCCATACCTGAGCAAAGAACGTCTTGGCAAGCTTGAAAAAGCTATGCGTGCCGCCAGAATTGCGCAGGCTACCACAGGATTTCTTGGCACAGGTGCGCTCCAACTCCGAACGGGCAGGTGATTCGATGTACAACCGTTACATTCCACAGCCGGATGGAAGCTATCAGCGGCAACGAATGCAGGATAAGCATGGGGCAACCGTACCGGTTCATACGCCTTCACATACGCAATGCGAGCCTTCTCCACCGGAAATCCCGGATACTCCACCATTGCCGCCTCCCGGCAACCATCGTGGAAATCGGTCTTGCAGACAAAAACAGAAGCCCCCACAATCCCAGAGAGATGACAGTATTTCCGGCTTTCTGCGACGTCTTCTCCCCAAGGATTTTGACACCGGCGACTTGATGATCGTACTGCTGCTTCTTCTGATGGCAGGTGACTGCACAGATGAACAGAACACCGCACTATTAACCCTTGCGCTGTACTTCTTTATGTGATTGTAGGTTCTTTTTAATAAAAGGTTAATGAAGCTGTGTTGTATTCCCACGGCATTTCTGGTATAATCGTGGCATCCTGATCTGACAGAGGTGCTCCTATGAAGAAACAATCCCCGTTACTGATTATCATTGCCGTCATTGCAGCCATTGCCCTGATTATCGGTCTGACACTCGGCGGCATTTGGCTCTATGTCCACAATTCGGAATACGACTTCCACACAACCGTCCCCGGAAGTCAGGCAATTTTGCGCACTCAGCTTGTACAGACTGCCGAAACCTGGCTCGGTGCCAATGAAGCTGACGGCTCCCATAAGGCAATTATTGACCTTTACAACGGTCACACTCCCCTTGCTCAGAACTATCAGGTAAAGTATGACGACTCCTGGTGCGCAACCTTTGTCAGTGCCGCAGCCATTGAATGCGGTTTTACTGAGATTATTCCCACGGAATGCGGCTGTCAGCGGCAGATTGAACTGTTCAAGGAATTGGACTGTTGGGAAGAAGCAGACGACTATAAGCCCTTCCCCGGTGACATTATTTATTACTGCCTGAAGAATACTTCTCCCGGCGATTGCACAGATTGGTCTGACCATGTAGGCATCGTTGTTGGCACAAAAGGCAATTTCATTAAGGTAATTGAAGGCAATTACGCAGAAAAAGTCGCCTACCGCTATCTTTCCGTTGATGATGCCATCATTCGTGGATATGGCATTCCTGATTATGCACTTCTCTCAGAATAAAAAATCCCACTTTGCAAAATGCAAAGTGGGAAATTTTTTATCGGCGCATTGTAAAATGAACCTGCAATAGTGAAAATAAAATATCCACAGTGACGATCCAGTGGTAGAATTAAGTCACCACAACAAAAACACCGAAAGGATCGAACACTATGGATATTCAGAATTATACCACCGAACATCAC
>JAFULI010000040.1 GCA_017473455.1 Oscillospiraceae bacterium | reverse complement strand
GTTGGTAGAGTAGCCGGTTCATACCCGGTATGTCATCTGTTCGAATCAGATTGCCGCTACCAGGCCCGTTGGTCAAGCGGTTAAGACACCGCCCTTTCACGGCGGTAACATGGGTTCGATTCCCGTACGGGTCACCATGAAGACAGCCTTCCGCCTTTGCGGAGGGCTGTTTTTTTATCCTCTTAACATACCCCCGTAAGAAACAGTTTATTGCTGTGTCTTACGGGGGATTTATTTGCCGGGGTTCCAAAGGGAAGAAAACGATACAACTTCCCCTTTTTTTATGAAGAAACCTGTGGTATACTGGCAGTATCCAAAGAAAGGGGAACGCGGTTATGGAAAATCGGAATGCTGACCGGATGCCACCGGTTATCCGGGTGTTTTTGTCTTCTACGTTTTCGGATATGGAACGGGAGAGAACCTATTTTAATGAGGAGCTTTCTCCCAAAATCAGCCGAATCTGCGCCCAGCGAGGGGTATCCTTCTTCAGCGTTGACCTGCGTTGGGGTATTACGCAGGAGGAGCAGATCAACGGGCAGGTGCTGCCCATTTGCCTCAGCGAGATTGATAAATGCCGTCCGTATTTCATCGGCATTCTGGGCAGCCGTTACGGAAGTGTGCTGGAAACCGTCCCGGAGCAGCTTGGAAACAGTATCCCGTGGCTTCGGGGTCGGGAGGGTAAGAGCATTACGGAGCTGGAGATGCTCTATGCTGTACTGGAGCATTCTGAGCCGATTGCCAACTGCGCTTTTTATTTCCGTGACCCTGCGCTGTCGGAGGAATGGTACGGCGACATCGAAGAAGAGGTACGTCTGACCCGTCTGAAAGAGCGAATCCGTGGCAATGCCGACATTCCCGGAGCGGATTACGATTCTCTGGAAGTCTTCGGTCAGCGGGTGATGGCGGACATTCTGGGCTGGCTGGATCGGGAATTCCCGGAGCCGGAGCGCGCCGGTCAGGTGCGCCGTCAGTGGTACAACGGTGAACTGCTGAGAAATTATATGCCGGTGCCGGGTCATCAGCGGTTTCTGGATGCCTATCTTCGGGAAAGTGACCGCTCGCTGCTGTTCTACGGTGACGGCGGTCGGGGCAAGACCACCTTCCTGACCGCGTGGGAGCCGGAGCAGGGAAAAAAGCTGCTGATCAACTGCGGCTCTGACGATGGCTTTACCTACTGGCCGGGGATTTTGCGGCAGGTGGTGGAGGGCATCATCGAGCTGGGCGGCGGTGTGGACTTACTGGCGGATACAGAAATCACCATGCTTTTGATGCAGGGTGTCCATGAGGACGGGTTTTATTTTACTTCCCGTCAGTCTATGGAGGAGCTGCGTCTGCGTTTCCCCCAATGGCTGAGCAAACGGACAGCCACCGAGCGGATCTATGTGGTCATCAATGACCTGAACCTGATTACTGATGAGAGTGGACGGCTTCTTTCCTGGCTTCCCGGGGAAACGGTGGGGAATGTACAGTTTCTGTGCTCCACCAACTGCCCCGACATGGTGAAAAACGCAGAGGCGCTGAACTGGAATTGTCGGGAAATGCCCACCTTCCCGGAGAATTTCTCCGCGGAGTTCTTAAGCCGCTACCTGAGCATTTACGGCAAGGGGCTTTCTTCCCGTCAAACGGCGCTTTTGCTGAGCGCACCCTCTGCGGTGTATCCCGGGCAGCTTCGGGTGATGGCGGACTTTTTGATTAACTGCGGACGGTTTCACAATCTGGATGCCCTGATTGAGGGGCTTTCCCGTGCCGAAACCCCTTATGAATGCATTTACGGCTACTATGCCGCAAGAGGAACAGAGCAGGAAACCCGAACCCTGCGCTGTGTGCTGGGTCTGCTTCGGTGTGCAAGGGTGAGTCTGAACGAGTCGGCTTGTTACCGTCTGGCTTCGGGAATGACCGGCATCACCGCCATGGGCTGGGCAAAGGTCAGAAGTGTGTTTGAGCAGCTTGGCGTTGTGGGAGGCGACTACTGGACTCTGCGGCAGAAGGAGCTGGGAGAATTCACAGACCGTCTGCTGACCCCGGAGGAATTCAAAAGACTCCACGTTTTGCTCGGTGCCTATATGCTGCTGCAGGTAAATGAGGACACGGGAAAGCATTTCGCGGCGGTATATGCCGGAGCGGTGCTGTACCACTTCACCAAGGGAGAACATCGGGAACGGCTGCTTGCGGCTCTGTCTGAGGAGCGGGTGCTGACGGCATTGTCGGATTTGGACTGGCGAAGCGTTCGGGTGGCGTGGATGTGGCTGCTGCTGCATACGGATACCGACGTTCCCGGAAGAATTCTGGAACTGCTGAAGCAGTACGCGGATAAACCCCAGCTTCAGCAGGAACTGGGCAGCCTTGTGGCGGATTTGAATCTGGATGCCATCTGGGAGCAGGGGAAAACGATTTTGGGGCGCAACCCCGTACGGCAGCTTGGGCTGGATCTGCGGGGGACAAGCCGGCAGTTCAATAAGATTTATCAGCAGCTTCTGGAGCTGCACCGTGGAAGACAGTCCCGACAGCTTTTGAACCGGGTAACGCAGGTGCTGGAGCAAAATGTGGCAGCTCCGGGAGCGGAGCGGTGTCGGGTGCTGATGTTCAAAGCAGAGGCACAGCTTGCCCTTCGGCTGCATCGGGAGCTGCTGGAAACTGCCAATGAATATTATCTGGAAGCCCTGCGTACCGGCAGTGTGGGGGAGATGTACCGTGGACTGTCTTATCGGGTGGATGCCCTCCATGGTCTGAGCCGGTATGAGGAGGCTCTGGCTGCGGCGGAAACCGTGGCAGGGCTTACCCTTCGGGAGGGCGATGCCCGGCAGTACCTGAATATGCAGGATATTCGGGCGCATTGTCTGTATCGGCTGGGTGAGCCAGACCGTGCGCTGGAGGAGCTGACGTGGCAGGAGCAGTGCTGGAGAAGAATGGGGGATACCCGGGCACTTGCCAGCATAGCGGTAACCCGGTGCAATATTCTGTCCTATCAGGGAAAGGATGCGCAGGCACTGGAGGTAGGCGAAGCCGCTTTGGAGTCCTTCCCGGATACTCTGGAATTTTCGGATGCACGGGTGTCCCTGATGGGAAATCTGGGTGTGTATGCCATGGAACTGAACCGCTACGAGTTGGCGGAGGAATATCTGCTGAAGACCATGGAGCTGGCAGAAAAAATCGGCAACGAATCCACCCTTGCCAAGGCACGGCTTACATTGATTAAAATTTACGAAAAGACAGACCGCTTTGTACCTGCGGCGAAGCTGTACGATGCCCAGTTGGAGCTGTACTGGAGCCGTCGGGAGTATGAACAGTTGCTGTCCAATCTGAATTCCGCTGTGGATTTGCTGCTTTCCAATAAATACGCTCCGGTTGCCCGGGAGCTTCGTCAGCGGTGGAAGGAGCGGTTTGATACCATCCCCGGAGGCAGCGAAATGTTCTTGCAGGGAGCGGACAGCTCCGTTGCCGACGGACGGAAGATCGACCGTCTGGAGGAGCTTCTGACCATGGCGAAAAGCGATGGCGACCCCCATCGGATCGGCGAAGCGTATTTTGCTTTGGCACAGGCGGTGGGGAGCAGCGACCTGAAGCGGATGATGGACTGTGTGGAGCAGGCGGTGTGGAGCTATCGGGAAGCCGAAGAGGAAGCCGCCGCTCAGAAATGTCTGGAATATGCGTTGACAGAGCTGTTTGACAGCGGACGGGTGCAGGATCAAGAGCTTTACCGCTCTGCGCTGGGGCTGATTGACTCGGAGAGTCTGTACCGTCTGGCGAAGGCATGGGAGGCACTGGGCAGCATCCCGGAGGAAGATCGGACAAAAGCGGACAGAGAAACGGTGGTGCAGCTTACCGGTGAACTGATGGCGCTGGTGGAGGAAATTCCGGAGATTGTCCTTTCCTGCCTGCTGGACATTTTGAAGACTGTGGTGAACTGCTGTCCTGCCGAGGTCATTCTGGCGCTGGTGAAGGCATTGCCGGAAGCACAAAAGGAGGACTTCCTTGAGGCTTTGGAGAAAACCATGCTCCTGACCCATCATGCGGATATTGACCGCATGACCAAAGACCATGCCTCTCCGGAAACGGAGGAGCGGCTGGAGTATTACGAAAAATGTATTTACGTCATGGACACTCTGAATATGCGCAACATTGCCAACACCGCCGGTAATCTGGCGCTGATTTTCCGCCGTCGGGGAGAGCAGGAAAAGACTCTGCGCTACCATGAAATTTCCCGGCGGAACTATCACAAGCAGGGCTCGGTTCGGGATGAGTTGATTGAAGCCATGAACCTTGCCACCGCCTATGAGAAATTCGGAGATGCGGAAAAGGCAGTGGAGACGCTCCGTCAGGCACTTCCGGAGGCGACTGCCGCGGGAGAGCGGGGTATGGCGGCTGCCATTGCCGGTAATCTGGCATCCTTCCTGACCCGTCACAAACAGCCGAATACCCACGAGGAAGTTATGCACTGCTTCTCTATCGAGGAAAGCTATTTCCGCTTCAGCGGCGCTCAGCGTGAATTGGCGATTTCCCTGCTGAATCAGGTGATTTATCTCCACGACAAGCAGCCTATTGCAGCCTGGGAGGGAAAACTCCGGGAAGTGGGGCAGATTATCCGTCAAAATAATTTCCGGGAATTCGAGCAGGTACTGACCCGCCTGGAATGGATGGCGCAGAAGCAGGCACAGACCCAGCCTCAGAATTTGGACGAGCAGCGGGTTCGTGAGCAATTTGAAATCCTGCTGGAGAAAACGGGAGTGTTCCGTCTGGAGGAACTTTCCTTTGATGACGGAATGTTCCGGGGAACCTGCCCGACGTGCAAAGCAAGTCCTCTTGGGCCTCAGCAGCTTCAACTTTACCTTTCGACGGACTCTCCCAACCACCTTGTGGCGGTGTTTCTGTATCATCCGACGGAAACTGCCGAAGGGTCTCAGGAGGAACTGGAAAAATACATCCGGTGGTGGAACGCGCAGGAAAGCTATCAGCTTAAGCTCTATCCCGAAGATATGGTCCTCCAGGCAACCTGCAGGATTATGGCTCCGGACTGGAATGCTTTGATTGCCCGTTTTGACAAATATCTGAACTTGTGGCAGGTGGACATGCTCAGCGCCGCAATGATTGGCTCCGGAATGTACGACCTGAGCGTCTATCAGGGTATGAAACTGCAGGTACTTACGGAAGGTCAATAAACAAACGATCCCCTTGTTGCGAGCAACAAGGGGATCTAAATCATCAAAAAGTAGTTTTATAAGTTACCACTTGTTATAAGAACAAATGTGTGATATAGTATAGTCGATAAACCCCTTTAAGAAATATTGAATGGAAAGAAGGGAAAATATGACAATCAATGAGGTAATTTCTCGGTTTAGCACGGTTCCGTTTTTGTTTGTAGGTTCCGGGCTTAGTCGAAGGTATTTGAATACTCCTGATTGGAAAGGCCTTCTGGAGCATTTTGCCGGTTTAATATCTAATGATCCGTTTGCTTATAGTTCTTATGTAAGCAGGGCAAATGCAGAAGGTTTCACTGAGGGGTTACTGCCTAAGGTTGCAGAACTGATCCAAAGAGATTTTGATGAGAAATGGTTTGCCACACCTGCTATGCGCTCTCAGGATCAGGCAGTATTACGTGCGGTGATGGAGGGTGTCTCTCCGTTTAAGGCTGAAGTTGCCAAGTATTTCAGTTCTTTTGCATCCCCGGTAGAGGCTTATCGACCGGAGATTGATAAACTGAAAGAACTGTCTGTCAGAAATTTGGCGGGGGTAATTACCACAAATTATGACGATTTTCTGGAGCGTCAATTTCAGGGTTATACCCGGTATATTGGACAAAATGAGCTGATTTTCTCTTCACTTCAAGGTGTCGCGGAAATATACCAGATTCATGGCTCTGTGGACAAGCCGGCTTCTTTGGTGATTAACGAGGCGGATTATATTGATTTTTCTGCTAAGAGTAAGTACCTTGCTGCAAAACTGATGACTATATTTATGGAGTATCCTATTATTTTTATGGGTTACTCTCTTAACGACAGTAACGTTGTGAATATTATCAATTCTATCGTTGATTGCTTAGACTCAACACAGCTTAACAAGCTGGAAGACAGGTTCGTTTTTGTGGAATACAACGGAGCCGCAGTAAAGCCAGAGATTTCTACCCATACAATACTGGTTAAGGGTAAGCCTCTTGCGATGCGCAGAATTGTACTGTCGGATTTTATGCCGCTCTACATCGCTATGGAGGGGGTAAAATCCAAACTTCCTGTTCGGCTTCTTCGGAGGTTCAAGCAGGATCTCTATAACTTTACTATCACAAGCACACCCACTGCTAATTTGCGGGTTGCATCTATTGATGACGTGCGGATCAATGATGAGGAGTTGGTACTTGCAATCGGTAAGGCAAATGAGTTGGGGCTGAGGGGGCTGAGTGGTATTGACCATGACGAATGGTACAGAAATATAATTACTGAAGAACTGGATTTCACAGCGGATGATTTGCTTGAGCACGCATTCAAAAAACTTTTGTCTCAAAACTCCGGAAAACTTCCTGTACACAAATATCTGTCGGAAGCCAAACGTTCATATCCTGAGGCAGAGGCTGTTGGGCATAAGTACAGTACGCTTAACAGCATTATCAGTAACTCTATTCGCAACAACAGACATCGGCTTGGTGGATACACTTCCGTAAAAGAAATTTGGCAAGGAGAAAAACATAATATTACAAGGGCGATGGAGTTGATTGCCTATCTTGAAGAACATCAAATTAATCTGGATGAGCTTGAGGATGTGCTGAAAACAATCTTCAATGAAGATATTCATATCCTCAGAGGTATTGGGCAGACAGGCAGAACCAATATTCGAAGAGTGATTATGATTTACGATTGTCTGAAATGGAAAAAGTAAAAGAGCCTTCCGACTCAAGCATTTGAAATCAAATACCGTACAGAAAGCCCTTTATACTGATCTTTCGCACCGTGTAGGCAATAGCATCTGCAAAAGACACCAAGCTGTCCAGCGCGCCGCACATATGTGTGCTACTAATAGTATAGCACATTTTGTGAAATTGTAAATAGGAAACTACACTCAAAACAACAGGAAAAACGGAGAATCCCTTTCAATGGGATTCTCTGTTTTTCTTGAATTGCCATTTTAAGCCCCTTTGGGGGAGGCTTTCGGGTTATTCCGTACTGCGCTTTTTGTGGGAGCAGTCGGTGCATTCGTTGCCTGAGTAGCTGTGTCCGGGGGCTTTTTTGATGTTGTCTTTGTAGGAAGCACCGCAGATGCATTCATGCAGGGTAAAGCCGTCCATGATGCAGGTGGGTTCAAAGACACACACCGTGTAGCTGTAGTCATGGTCGTGGTTGGCACCGGTGCAGGGATCGATGACGTAGCTCTTGGTGTAATCGCAGGTCATGCAGGAATACACAACCTCGCTGTCCTCGAACACACCGCCGTACCAGTATTCCACCATGAGCTTGTGTGTGTGATTCTTCACACCGTAGCTGGCGGCAATCTGGAAGCCGCAATCCCGGCAGGTACGGGTGTAATCCTTTTTATCCGGATCGTATTCCCGTTCTTCCCAGCGGTGGGCATATTTGCAGATGCGTTCTGCCTTCGGGTCGGGGCTGAGGCGGTTTGCTTTGCCTTCGTTGGGGTCACCGGGCTTGGCAATGGAGGAATAGTTGGGGATGCCGGGGCAGGTACTCAAATCCACCACTTCACCCAGACCGTTGGTAATAACGGCTTTGCTGTTCCAGAAAGCACCGTAGAACCGGCAGGCTTCATACCGCATTGCGTTGGTAATCTGCCCGGCATCCTGCAGCGCCTGCAGCTCGGAGTCTAACATCCATGTGCCATTTCGGTAGCCGTAGGTGACGTAATTGCCGTCCGGCTTCTGGAAGTTGATTTCAATGTAATACTTTCTTGCCAGATAGAGCTTTTTCCACGCCTCCATCAGGTTTTCATAGTTCTCCTTGGGGGCGTTGACGTCCAGACGGGAGTAGCCGGTCTGGGTGGAGAGGAAACCGTTGGGGGCTGTGCCCTTAAACATCGTTGTGCCTTCGTTCCAGTTTACATATACATATCCGGTCAGCTCGCCCAGATGCCCCTGAGCAATCAGGGCATCCATGGTATCGAAATAGGCATCGGTGTCGGTACCGCCGTAGCTGTTGTCGAAAATGCGGATGTAGTCCATACCGTCATGAACAGTGCCGACAACCACACCGTCCCCGGGCATGGCGGAAATCATTTTGCCTGCCCCAAGGTAGATGCCGGAGTGACCGTCATAACGCTCTCCTTCGGGATAGGTTTCCACCAGCAGGTCGCCGGGACGGGCTTTTTCCGCGGAAATAATGGTACCCACCTTGTTCTGAGCGGAGGGGGTGCGGGGCAGGTCAATGCCGTACTTGGCATAAATCAGCTTGGTGAAGCCGGAACAGTCCGTACCCTTGGTCAGGGAGTTGCCGCCATCGACGTAAGGAAGCTTGATATACTTGATGGCTTCCTTCACCACGTCCATGCCGTTAATCGCACCCAAGGTGGCTTTGACGGTGACGGTGGTGCTCAGACCCTGATAGGTGACGGTAATCTTATTGCTGGTGGAGCTGAGCTTCAGGGGAGAAGCACTCCAGCCGGAGGGATTGGTTTTGACCGTGCCGTCACTCATGGTGACCTTCACGGTGAAGGCGGAGGTCTTCAGGGTATCGCCCACCTTGTAGCTGCCGGAAACGGTGGCGGTGATTTTTGTGGGCTTGGGCTTGGCAGGCTCTGTGGGTTTAGGTTCGGTGGATTTCGGGTCAGTGGGCTTGACAGGCTCGGTGATGTCGGGGACATCCGTGCCGGTGGTCGGCTCAGTGATGTCGGGAATGTCCGTGCCGGTGGTCGGCTCAGTGACGTCGGGAGCATCCGTACCGGTAGTTGGCTCGGTGATGTCGGGAACGTCTGTACCGGTGGTGGGTTCCGTAATGTCGGGAGTATCCGTACCCGCAGTGGTGTCGGGAGGGTTGGTACTTACAGAGGGGGCAGTACTCTCCGGCACGGGGGTGGAGGAGACCGGTGCAGAGGTGTCGGGGGCATTGCTCCCGGTGCAAGCCGCTGCGGATACTGCCACCAAAAGGGCAAGCAGCAGGGCGAGGAATTTCTTGGTCACGGGAACCATCCTTTCTCTCTTTTTAAGTATAGATTCATTATAATACCGTTTTCAGGGAAGGGCAAGGAGGAAATCCGGAATTTACCCTCCGGAGGAAAGAATTTCCCTTAGCATACGAATTTCTTCCCGGGTCTGCTGTTCCAGATGGCGAAATGCGTGGTCATATACCGAATGTGCCGTAAGTTTCTCATAAACCGCAAGGCTTCTCTGTGCCCGAAGAAGGCAGGCAGTCAAATTCTGCCGCTGTGCCTTTGTCAGACGGGACTTGCCGGGGTACACCCGTCCCCAGACCCGGGCGGCAAGTCGGGGGTCGTAGCCTTCCATATTCCATCACCTCCCGGACAGTCTATGCCGGAAACGGAAAAAAGTTCTTTTCTTTTTCGTTCATTTGTGCTATAATAAAATAAACAAAAGTTCGGGAGGGGTCTTGTATGCCCAGAAACAGCAATAAGGCAGAATTGATTCTGGATTATGTAAACCGTTTCGTTCAGGAGAATGGCTATGCCCCCTCCATTCGGGAAATCGGTGAGGCAGTAGGTCTGCGCTCCACCGCTTCCGTCAGCTATCATATTCAGGCGCTGCAGGATAAGGGCTTGCTCCTGACTCCCGATGCCAAGGGAAAGAAGCGTGCGCTGGTCACCAGTACCCGTCCGGGGCAGATTCCGGTTGTGGGTGTGGTTACCGCAGGTGTCCCCATTCTGGCGGTGGAAAATCAGGAGGGGACGATGGCATGGGATGGCGACCCAAGCTGCTTTGCTCTGCGTGTCCGGGGCGACAGTATGATCAATGCCGGTATTCTAAGCGGAGATAAGGTGGTTGTCCGCCCCCAGCATACCGCGGAGGACGGTCAGATTGTGGTTGCCCGGCTTGAGGACGAAGCCACCGTCAAGCGCCTTCGCCGCCGCAACGGAGAAATCTGGCTCATGCCGGAAAACGATGCTTACGAGCCGATTGACGGCACCAATGCCCAGATCATCGGCATTGTCAAAGCTGTGATAAGAGAATATTGATCATTCCGGGTCCGTCGCGATATGCGTCAGACCCGGAATTTGTTTCGCCGCCGCCAACAAACAGCCACATAAATTGTTGTTTAGTTTGCATCGCACCCGACGTGTCATCCTGAGCGAGCGTAAGCGAGTCGAAGGATCTATTTGTTTGGTTTTCATATCTTTTCCGACAAATCCTAAACCTTTACGTTCGAGATCCTTCGACTCCACTTCGTTTCGCTCAGGATGACACGTCTGGGGTTTCTGCATTTCAAACAACAATTTATCACTCTGCAGCATTGTCCCTGTGGTGCGGTATGGTTGAGGCTGGTCGGTTGGGGGAAACCCACACTTTTTCCCACCCTTTTGCAAAAGAAAAAGGGGAAACCCCACACTTTTTTCTTTTTAGTGTGGCGACAGCCGGGAGGGAAAGTCGTAAAATAAAAGAAAAACCGGAAAGGATGAACGTGATGAACAAGAGAATTCTGTGTGTGTTGATTGCGATGTGTCTGCTCCTGAGTCTGAGCGCCTGCCATCAGACTGCCCAGCCTCCCCGGGAAACGGAAAACAATGCGACAACGGGAAATCAGACCACGACCAATCATCAGACCCCTCCCGAAACCACGCAGCCCCAAGGGGACGGGGAACAGGAAGAAGTCCGTCTGCTGACCCTTGAAAAACTCCTGCGTACCGATTATGAATGGGCAGAGAATTTGGATATTGCCCTTGTCCGCAGCGAGTATTCCTGCGTAACGCTGGGGCAGGAGGATGCCCTGAAGTATCCCAATTTGGCAGAAGCTCTGAACCAAATTGCCGCCATGACGGAAAAATCCATGGCAGAAGAATATGACAATCTGGTGGTTACCGCCGGAGAAGAGCTGAAACAAAACAGCGACAGCTTTGAGACCTATACCTCCGTTATGAATGTGCAGGTACGTCGGGGAGACAGCCTTGCGGTCAGCTTTTTGTGGGATTCCTTTGCGGATTACGGCGGCATTGAAGATTACAGAGCCTTCCACGGAAGTAATTACGATACCCAAACCGGTAAGGCGCTTGCGCTGAAGGACGTTGTCCGGGAGATCAATAACGATTTGGCGCTGGCGGTGCAGGAGGCGCTGACCGGGCAATCGCTGACGGTAGAATTGTATTCCGATACCGCCGTGGAGGATTATTTCGCCAACACCCCCTATGACGGCTTCAACTGGACTCTGGATTATACCGGTGTGACGTTCTACTTTGCCCCCGGAGATTTGTGCGGCGAGGGCTTCCTGACGGCAACAGTTCCCTTTGACCGTCATCCGGAGCTGTTCCATGAAAAATACACCGTTGTCCCCGAAGCGTACACGGTGGAATTGCCCATGAACCTTTCCTTCTTCGGGGAGACCGAAGTGGGCTTGCTGCCGCTGTCCATTTCAGGACTGTACGAAAATGAGCGAAACCGTTATCTGGATTTTGATGTCAGCACCGAAAACGGAAACTACCGGGAGGAATGCTTTGTGTCCGCGTTCCATCCCTACTATGTCCGGACAGCCGAAGGGCAGTTCCTGTACTTGTTCCGGGAGGATTTTCAGGAAGGCTCCCGATACATAGATTTGGTTGTGCTGACTTTGGGAGAGGACGGCAGTGTTGCCAAAGCCGGCGAAGGGAATGTCAGCCCCGCGTGGCTTGGGGACAACAAGCTGATTGTCCCCACCGACCCCGGAAAAATGCTTCTGGATGATGGAGACAGCGGTGCTCAAAAGGTTTTGTTCGCTGTGGGCAGCGACGGAATGCCTCAGGAATAAAGGGGAAAACGAGGAACTATTCCTCTGCTGTAAGCAAGTGTCCGCCGGTGGTGAATATTCCACCGGCGGTTTTCTCTCTTTCTCAAAAAAACGGAAATTCCTGCACAATAATCCGAAAAATGTTTGATTTTTCATAAGTGCTGTGGTATACTGTATTGGCTGTAATGGCGAAACTCTACTTATTTGAAAACAGGGCGTTCCGCTCTTGAAAGAATGAAAGGGGTATATACAAAATGTCTCATAAGTATGTTTACCTGTTTACCGAAGGCAACGGCGCCATGCGTGAGCTGCTGGGCGGCAAGGGCGCTAACCTCGCCGAAATGACCAACATCGGTCTGCCCGTGCCTCAGGGCTTCACCATCTCCACCGAAGCCTGCACCAAGTACTACGAGGACGGCCGTCAGATCAATCCTGACATCCAGGCCGAAATTATGGAATATGTCGACAAGCTGGAAGCCATCACCGGCAAGAAGTTTGGCGACAAGGAGAACCCCCTGCTGGTCTCCGTCCGTTCCGGCGCCCGTGCCTCCATGCCCGGCATGATGGATACCATCCTGAACCTGGGTTTGAATGAGGACGTTGTGGCGGTCATGGCTGCCTAGTCCGGCAACCCCCGTTGGGCATGGGACTGCTACCGCCGCTTTATCCAGATGTACTCTGACGTCGTCATGGAAGTGGGCAAGAAGTACTTCGAAGAGCTCATCGACAAGATGAAGAAGGCGAAGGGTGTTTCTCAGGACGTCGAGCTGACCGCCGACGACCTGAAGGAACTGGCTATGCAGTTCAAGGCTGAGTACAAGGCTAAGCTGGGCACCGACTTCCCCACCGATCCCAAGGAGCAGCTCATGGGCGCTGTTCAGGCTGTTT
>JAFULI010000039.1 GCA_017473455.1 Oscillospiraceae bacterium | reverse complement strand
GAGAGGGCATCGTGATTTTCTTAAAGAAAATCACATCGCCGCAGGCGATAACGACACATTTTCCTGAAAATCAGAAAAATTCTAACATTTTTCTGATTGCCCTCTCAGTCACGCCTTACGGCGTGCCAGCTCTCCCAAAGTGAGAGCCAAGTCGCCTGTGTTGTAAGTTAAACAACAATTTATCTTCCAACCAAATCGCCCTCTGTGTTAAAAAGCACAGAGGGCGGGTTGGTTTATTTCTTGCTTACAGCACGCTGAATCAGCTTTACGATTTCCACAATGGGGATTACGAGGAATGCCAGTGCCAGCGCAATGCCGAACTCTGCCAAAGAGATAGGCTCGAAGCCGAAGGCATTTCTCAGCGGGGGAACGTACAGCAGCAGTATCGTCAAAGCAAAGGAGCCAAGCATAGCTGCCCACAGCACCTTGTTCTGTCCCTTCAGGCTGAAGATGGACTTCCGCTGAGAGCGCAGGTTGAAGGAGTGGAAAATCTCACACATGGACATGGTCAGGAATGCCATGGTCATACCGTCGGGAGAAACACCGGTGGGCATCTCAAAGTGACCCACTTCGTAGCAATGTCCGATGATATAGGAAACAATCGTCAGCGCAGTAACCAGCACACCCTGATAGGCAATGTCGCCCAGCAGACCGCCGGCAAAGATGCCCTCTTTGGAGTCACGGGGAGGACGGTTCATGGTGTCCGGCTCTGCCTTTTCCATACCCAGCGCCAGTGCGGGGAAGCAGTCGGTGACCAGATTGATGAACAGCAGGTGTACGGGGTTGAGCAGGGTAAAGCCCATCAACGCAGAGCAGAACACGCCCAGAACCTCGGACATATTGGAAGCCAGCAGGAACTGGATTGCCTTACGGATATTGTCATAAATCCGTCTGCCCTCGCCCACAGCGGCAACGATGGTGGCAAAGTTATCGTCTGCCAGTACCATATCCGCCACGTTTTTGGTAACGTCGGTACCGGTGATGCCCATACCCACACCAATGTCCGCAGACTTGATGGAGGGCGCATCGTTGACACCGTCACCGGTCATGGCAGTGATGGCACCGTTTGCCTTCCATGCGTTGACGATGCGAACCTTATGCTCCGGCTGCACACGGGCATACACACCGTAATTCTTTACAAATTCCGCAATCTCCTCATCAGAGATGGCATCCAGCTCCGCACCGGTAATCGCCTGAGAAGCATCGGTGATGATGCCCAGTTCCTTGGCGATGGCAACAGCGGTATCCTTGTGATCGCCGGTAATCATAACCGCACGGATGCCGGCGGAGCGGCACTCCTCAATGGCAGCCTTAACCTCAGGACGGACGGGGTCGATCATACCCGCCAGACCCAGGAACACCAGATCCTGCTCCAGATACTCCGGAGTATTCTCGGCAGGCTTAGAACTCCAATCCCGCTTGGCAGCGGCAAGAACACGCAGAGCCTTATCTGCCATGGCTTTGTTGGCAGCCATAATCTCGGCACGCTTGGCATCGGTCATGGGAAGAACCTTGCCGTTTTCATAGTAGCCGGTGCATCGGGACAGCACCACGTCGGGGCCGCCCTTGGTATACTGAACGTAAGCACCACCCACAGCGTGAACGGTGGACATCATCTTTCTTCCGGAGTCGAAGGGGGCTTCGTCCACACGGGGAGTGGCCTTCTCCAAATCCTGCTTCTTCAGACCCAGAGAGCAGGCGAAATTCACCAGAGCGCACTCGGTAGGCTCACCCTCTGCCTGATCCTGCTCGTTCAGACGGGCATCGGAGCAAAGTGCCATTGCGGTGGCAACCAGCTCACCCTCGCCTACGTGCTCCACCACGGTCATCTTATTCTGGGTCAGCGTGCCGGTCTTATCGGAACAAATGACCTGGGTACAGCCCAGCGTTTCCACAGCGGTCAAACGGCGGATCACCGCATTGCGCTGGGACATCTTGGTGACACCAATGGACAGCACCACCGTAACCACCGTGGCAAGTCCCTCGGGAATGGCGGCAACCGCCAGAGAAACCGCCACCATAAAGGTTTCCAGAATCACACTCAGAGTTTGTCCTGCCTGTCCCAGCTCATTTCTTGCCATGAACAGATTGAAGGCGAAAATAAACACGCAGATGCCCAGCACCAGCTTGCTCAGGAGCTTGCCCAGCTCATCGAGCTTGCGCTGCAGGGGAGTCTGCTCGTCCGCAGTGGCAGCCAGAGCGCCGGCGATTTTACCCATCTCGGTATCCATACCGGTACCGGTGATGACCGCCTTGCCTCTGCCGAATACCACAGTAGAGCCCATGTAGCACATATTCTTCCGGTCGCCCAGAGGAATGTCCTCCTGCCCCTCGGCAAGACCCAGAGCGCCCAGCGCCTTGTTTACCGGCACGGACTCACCGGTCAGAGCGGCTTCCTCAATCTTCAGGGAAGCATTCTCAATGATACGGCCGTCCGCAGGCACAGCATCGCCTGCCTCCAGCAGCACCACGTCACCGGGTACCAGCTCATCAGAGTGGAGCACCACCTGCTTGCCGTCCCGAAGGACTTTGCAGGTTGCGGCGGTCATGGTCTGCAGGGCTTCAATGGCAGCCTCCGCCTTGCTCTCCTGAAATACGCCCAGAATGGCGTTGAGCAGCACCACCGCCAGAATGATGATGACTTCCGCCATCTCATTTTCTCCTGCCAGAAAACCGGTCAGGGCGGAAACGCCTGCGGCAATCAGCAGAATAATCAGCATGGGGTCTTTCAACTGGGTCAAAAACCGCTGGAGCAAGGAGGGCTTCTTTGCCTCTTTCAGCTTGTTGGGGCCATACTTCTCTAACCGCTCCGCAGCCTGCTGAGTGCTCAGACCCTCAGCAGTAACGCCCAGCTCCTGAAGAACCTCTTCAGCAGATTGGGTATAGAGTTTTTTCATGATTACATCTTCTCCTAATTACAATTTGCTTCATTCTAAACTTTATCATTATATATGATTCCCGTTTCAGAAACAAGTCATTTCATGAAATCTTAATCAATTTTACAAGGATTTTACTTTCTCGGAAATCCTCTCGAAAAATAAGGCTTTTTCCCGGTTTTACAGGGTAAAATCCCTTCCGGTAAGGTTGACAAGTGCTGTTGAAAATGGTATATTTTTAAATGTAAGTATAAGGGGGGGTATGGGACATAAAGTCCTGCTGCCCCGCTTTAACCAAGGAGGAAAACAACATGAGTAAAATCAGCGTAATCGGCGCCGGCAGTGTCGGTGCTACCATTGCCAACGACCTGATGATTCAGGGTGTCGCTTCTGAAATCGTTCTGGTGGACGTTAACAAGAAGAAGGCTCTGGGCGAGGCTCTGGATATTTATCAGGGCGCTCCCTTCTGCTCTCCCGCTACCGTGACCGCCGGTGAATATTCTGACACCGCCGGCTCTGATATCGTGGTCATCACCTGCGGCATGGCCAGAAAGCCCGGCATGACCCGTCTGGATCTGGCTCAGGTGAACGTCAACATTCTCAAGGACGTTGCCGCCAACGTGACCAAGTACGCTCCCAACTCTATTTACGTTATCGTTTCCAACCCCGTGGACGTGCTGACCTATGTGTTCCACAAGATTTCCGGCATCCCCGAAAATCAGATTATCGGCTCCGGCACCATTCTGGATACCAGCCGTCTGCAGTCCACTCTGGCTAAGCGCTTCTGCATCAGCCCCAAGAACGTCCATGCTCACGTTTACGGCGAGCACGGTGACAGCCAGTTCGTGCCCTGGTCTCTGGCTCACATTGCCAACAACCACATCGACGCTTACCGTGACCACTCCCCCGACAAGGAGCGTATCGAGTGGAATCGGGACTATGCCGAAATCGAAGAGTTCGTCAAGAAGTCCGGCGCTCAGATTATCGAGAACAAGGGTGCTACCTTCTACGCCGTTGCCATGTCCGTTTGCCACATCTGCAAGTGCATCTACTCCGATGCCGGCACCGCTCTGTCCGTGTCTACCATAATGCACGGTGAATACGGTGTGGATGATGTGTGTCTGTCCACTCTGGTGCTGGTTGACCGCAGCGGTGTCCGGGGCAAGATTCTCAACCCCATGACCGAGGAAGAAATCGGCACGATGCGTAACAGTGCCGAGAAGCTGAGATCCGTTATCGACCAGATTCAGTTCTGATAAAAAGAAAGAAGGATATAGACCATGGATTACGCAAAAGAGTCCCTCCGTCTGCACGAGCAGTGGAAGGGTAAGATTGAAGTCGTCGCCACCGTTCCCGTGGCTACCAAGGAAGACCTTTCTCTGGCTTACACTCCCGGTGTTGCTCAGCCCTGCCTGGAGATCAACAAGGATGTCAGCAAGTCCTACGACCTGACCCGCCGCCACAATCTGTGCGCCGTGGTGACCGACGGTACTGCCGTTCTGGGGCTGGGTGATATCGGCCCTGAGGCAGGTATGCCCGTTATGGAAGGCAAGTGCGTTCTTTTTAAGGCTTTCGGCGATGTGGATGCCTTCCCTCTGTGTGTCAAGTCCAAGGATGTAGACGAGATTGTCAACACCATCTACATGATTTCCGGCTCTTTCGGCGGTGTGAACCTGGAGGACATCTCCGCTCCCCGCTGCTTCGAAATCGAGCGGAAGCTGAAGGAAAAGTGCGACATTCCCATCTTCCACGATGACCAGCACGGTACTGCCATTGTTACCCTTGCCGGTCTGCTCAACGCTCTGAAGGTCGTGGGCAAGAAGAAGGAAGAAGTCAAGGTCGTCACCTCCGGTGCCGGCGCTGCCGCCATTTCCATTGTCAAGCTGCTGCTGAGCGCAGGCTTCAAGAACGTCATCATGACCGACCGCACCGGCGCGATCTATGCCGGCCGTGAGGGTCTGAACTGGATCAAGGAAGAGATGGCTCAGGTCACCAATCTGGACAAGGTCTCCGGCAAGCTGAGCGACGTGATTGTGGGCGCTGATGTGTTCATCGGTGTTTCCGCTCCCGGCACTCTGACCACCGAGATGGTCAAGACCATGAACAAGGATGCCATCGTCTTCGCCTGCGCCAACCCCACCCCCGAGATTTTCCCCGAGGATGCCAAGGCAGGCGGCGCCCGTGTGATTTCCACCGGCCGCAGCGACTATCCCAACCAGGTCAACAACGTTCTGGCATTCCCCGGCATCTTCCGCGGCACTTTCGATGTCCGTGCCTCCGATATCAACGAGGAGATGAAGATGGCTGCCGCCATGGCGCTTGCCAACCTGATTTCCGACGAGGAGCTGAACGAGGATTACATTATTCCCAAGGCTTTCGACCCCAGAGTCGGCCCTGCGGTTGCCAAGGCTGTTGCCGATGCCGCCCGTGCTTCCGGCGTAGCAAGAATCTAAATCCAATCGCAAAAGGTGTGCTGCCCAACCGCAGCACACCTTTTTTGCTTAAGCAACGGATAAATTGTTGTTTGAAATGCAGAAACCCCGTACTTGTCATCCTGAGCGAGCGTAAGCGAGTCGAAGGATCTATTTGTTCGGTTTTCATATCTTTTCCGACAGTTTTCCAACATTTACGTTCGAGATCCTTCGACTCCGCTCCGCTTCGCTCAGGATGACACGGTGGTGGGTTGAGTACTAAGCATCATAAACAACAACTTATCGTACCGATGGTATTAGGTATTGGTAATGGTGGTGTATCTGCTTTGTTGCGGATTATGAAGGGCGAAGCATCAACAGTCACATTCCGGTGCCGGTTCGGGAGAATATCAAGGCGTTTGAAGCCCAATATGGCACGATTCAGGGGGATATCGCACCGGGTATTAACGTTAAGCCTGGGAAAAAAACTGATTCTTGCTTTTTGGGAAACAATCCGATATAATGTGGGCAGAAACAAAAAAGGAGGAAATCACCATGAAATTACGCTGGATTGCACTTTTGTTGGTGGTGGCGATGGTATTTACCCTCTGCGCTGCCTGCAAATCCGACAAGCTGCTTACCGACGAGGAGGCACAAAAGGCTGCTGTGGAGGCAGCAGGTTTCACCCTTGAGCAGGTTTCCGACCTGCACACCCACTTCAACATTGAGGACGGCACGCCCCAGTTCCAGATCCATTTCAACCACAACGGTCAGGAGTATGAATACCTCATCCACGGCCGTACCGGGGAAGTTCTCAGCGGAAACTAACGCAAAATGAGCCTTCTGCAAATGCGCAGAAGGCTCGTTTTTTATACTTCACTCAGGGTAATGACGAAGGTTTCGGGGTCAAAGGTTACTTTGTAGCTGCCGGGACGGAGGCGGATGTTGGTGTGGTCATTGGTGGTGAATTCCACGGTGTTGTCCTCAGGCAGACATTCCGAACCGTACCAGCCCTGCTGCTGGTCATCGTAGACCTTGAAGCTGAATTCATGGTTGAACCGCAGGGTGTAGACCCACAAACCATCCTCTTCGGTCAGGGCGTATTCGTCACGGTTGCTCCAATCGTTGAAGTCGCCCCGGATGAAGTACCGGTTGGGAATGGGACGGACGTAGTCAGCATACTGGTCCACGTTTGCGATATAGCCCCGGAAGGCATTCAGCTTGGCAGTGATGTAATCCTTGAAGGACATATTGTCATTCCGGTTTGCCGGGGAGGTTCGGTTCAGATCGAAGCGGAAATCCCGTCCATGGGCATTTTCCAGCTCCTTACCGGGCTGTACGTCCTTCTGATACAGAGCTTCCGCAATGCGGAAACGGGCTTCGAAGGTCTCCGGCTTGAGAAGCTCGTTCTGACTGACCTTGGTCAGCACAGCGGCATAATCCCGAACGAACAGTCCGCCCTTGACCACAGAGTGGAGGAACAGCGGGTTTTTCTGATCCTGAATGCCGTTTGGCCCGCCTTCGCTGAATTCGGAGAAGGGGTTATCCCGTGTCATGGCGTGTCCGGAGGGGTTATACTCCACTGTCACACCCAGACAGCGGTCATAGTCATAGGGAATGAAAACCGCCTTGCCGGAGCTTTTCAGGAAGTACAGATAGAAATTGTTGTAGTTGTGCCGCAGGTCATCGGGGTTGCCAAGGAAATAGGAAACCGCTGTGTAGCTCAAAAACCGCTCCACATCCACCAGCTCCGCAAACCGCTCACGGGTCATTTGCCCGTTGTTTAAGCCGTTGATCAAAGCGGTAAGGGCTTCGTGCTGAGAGGTCTTTTTGTTGTTCTTCAGGTCATAGACATAAAATTCGGAATTGTCCTCGTTTTCAATGCCTACGGAATTCAGGTTGGTGAAGGTAGCACCCTCATGGATTCTGCCGCATTTGTACAGGTCGCCGTCCCAATCGGCTTCGGGGAGGTTTCGCTGAATAAAAACATCATCAATCGGCTCTACCATAACGTAGATACCCATGTGAACGCCTGCCCAATCCAAACTGCTCAGATTTGCGTGGGGGGCAAGAACACCCTCTGAGCGGTACAAATCGTAGGCGTAAATTTCCTTCAGGTAGGTGGAGTCGTAGCATTTGTTCCACCGCAGCTCCAGCTTTTCCAAGGTGGCGAAGGTGCGGTCTTTTCGCTCCTGGAGGGCATTTTCAGTCTGCCAGACGTTGACCTCAGAGCCGTAGTAGGCTTCGTTGTCGAAGGTTTCGCCAAAGTCCAGACGGAAATGGATGTACTTATAAATTCCCTTGGCAGCATCGTAGAAGGAGGTACGGGAGGTGTTGCCCTTCATGCGGATGCCAACCTCCGGGATGCGGTAGGTGGAGGTTTCCGTGGCGGTGGTGATGGTGATGACAACATCGGTTTTCCGATAGATGGGGGATTTAGACCCCTTGTCCCGGTATGCCCGGTAATCGTCCTGCATTTTCTGCAGTTCGCCGGAACTCATATCCAGATTGATGGTCACCTTGTTATTGGCATCGAAAAGCTGTTGGTACAGCTCCTCCGGGGTGTAGGGCAGCGGCTCAGAGCCGACATTGTAGACCCCATCGCCGATGTCCGGTCTGGTAGGCTTGGTGACGGTAACACCGTCCTCAGGAGTTTTTACGATACCGCAGCCCGAAAAAATCGGGAGCAGCAGACACAGGCACACAAATAAAGCCAGAATTCTCCGTTTTTTCATAATATCGACCCCTTTTGCTCGGTTTTCTTTTTCATTATAGCAGTAATGGCGGTGTTTGTCCATATTGACAACAGAAGAAAAAGAGAATACAATATTCCATATTATCCTATAACACGGAGGAACCCAAATGAAAAGAATAATCGCGCTGCTCCTTGCGGTGCTGCTTCTGATGTCCATGGCTGCCTGCTCCCGGCAAGAGCCTGCCGGCACTTCTGCCGGGCAAACCACCCAGCCCACCACGGAAGTGACAGAACCTTCTACTCAGGAGGTAACCGAGCCTCCCACCATGGCAAACGATCAGTTCGACCCGGAAAAAAGCGCTGCCTTAATCGGCACATGGAAGACCACTCTGCTCCTCAACGGCAAGCTCCTGAACTTTGCCGACATGGAGGGCTTTGTGGAAATGGAGCTGCTTTACACTCTCAATGCCGACGGAACCTACACCCGTGGCGTGGAAGAGCAGGTGTTCAAAATGGATCTTGCCGCCTTTGAGTCGCTGGTGGAAAACTACATGATGGACAGCTACTACACCAAGTTTGCCGCGGAAAAGAAAATCAGCGGCTGGGGAGAAAAGCGGATTAACGAAGAGTGGGAAGCCACGGAAAAGGCGGTTGCCCAGCAACATACCGATGAATTCCTCAGCACCCTGAACCTGAGCTATCGCTTTACCAATCTGAACCGCTCCGGCGATTACTACGAGCAGGACGGTAAGCTTTGCTTCTCCAAAACCGATGGCAGCTATGAAACCTGCTCCTTCACTTTGGAGGAAGGCACTCTGACCCTGACAGACACCGACGACCTGCGTCCCTACCGTCAGATGAATATCAATTTCCCCATCACCCTGACGAAGGGCTGATGGCTTCAAAGGGGCTGTTGCAAAACGCAGTTTTGCAGCAGCCTCTTTTTCGTGTGACTTGGTCACAGAAAAGGGGGCATCTTTTTCGTATACTATAGCCATAATAAAGACAAGGAGGTTTCATTATGAGACTGAAAGATAAAGTTGCAATTATTACCGGAGGCAGTCGGGGGATTGGTTATGCCACCGCGGAAACTTTTCTCAGGGAGGGAGCGGTGGTGGTGATTACCGCCAGCAACGATGCCAACGCACAAAAGGCAGCGGCGAAGCTGAGGGAAGCATTTCCAAAGTCAAAGGTGGGGGCAATCAGCCCGGATTTGAATGATATGCAGAGTGTATCTCAGGCATTCCGGCAGGTGGCGCAGCGGTACGGACGGCTGGATATTCTGGTGAACAATGCCGGTGTATCGGAAAGCACTCCGTTGAGCGACTACACTTCGGAAACCTTTGACCGGGTCATGGATTTGAATGTCAAGGGTGTGTTCCACGCATCCCGGGCAGCCGCGGAACTGATGCAGGAGCAGGGGAGCGGTGTAATCCTGAATACCTCCTCCATGGTCAGCATTTACGGTCAGCCTGCCGGTGTGGCTTACCCCACCTCCAAGTTTGCGGTTAACGGCATGACGTTGTCTCTTGCAAGGGAATTGGGGCCGAAAGGCATCCGTGTCAACGCGGTAGCCCCGGGCATCACGGAAACGGACATGATGAAAGCAGTCCCCAAAGAGGTCATTGAGCCGATGATTCGCCAAATCCCGCTGGGCCGTCTGGGTCAGCCGGAGGATATCGCCAATGCCTTTTTGTTCCTGGCATCGGAGGAGGCATCCTATATCAGCGGAGTGATTCTGCGCGTGGACGGACTGGCAAGAACCTGATAAATTGTTGTTTGAAGTTCAATTACGCATATGTCACTTGCCTCTCCCTATGGGAGAGGTGCCCCCGAAGGGGGCGGAGAGGGCATCGTGATTTTCTTAAAGAAAATCACATCGCCGCAGGCGATAACGACACATTTT
>JAFULI010000038.1 GCA_017473455.1 Oscillospiraceae bacterium | reverse complement strand
GTCCTCTGCCGCCCGGCTGCAAAGGCTTTGGGGGACTTCCATCTGAGGCAGGTCAATCACACTGTCGCAGCCCGTACAGATGAAGTGGACATGGGGGTCGGTATTTCCATCAAACCGCTCCACACCACCGACGGTGCCAAGACTTTGGATCATTCCCTGCTTCTTGAACAGAGTCAGGTTTCGGTAGACAGTACCCAGAGAGATGTCCGGATATTCCTGCCGCATTCGGTCATAGACCCAGTCGGCAGAAGGGTGAACATCCGTCCCTTTGACGCAGGCAAGGATCGCATCCCGTTTTTTGAAGTGCTTCTGCTCCATAGGTATCTCCTTTTTGCGAATGATTATCGTTTATATCCACATGATAGCATATCATTTCCTGTATGTCAATAGGAATTATTCGCATTTAGAAAAAATTTTTTTAGAAAGATAAATGATTGTTTGGCACACTAAGATATGCTGTCTTTGCGAGGCCCAACGGGCAGTGGCAATCCCCCACGGTGATGCGACAATATTACGACTACTACTGAAAATACCGCAAAATCCGGGAGATTGCCACGCCAGTGTGCGCACTGGCTCGGAATGACACCATTTTTTTATGCAGCGTTTTCCAAATCCAGTTGTATAATTATCATTTCGTGAGATTTCTCTCACTTTCTATATATATTACACCAAAAATCTGAACTTTTCTCAAATTTTAACCCTTGTCAAATTTTGCTGTGGCCGCTGCGTAGACATAGCAAAACCCTCCCCATAACGGGGAGGGTAAGCGGGTTAATTTAAATCAAGCAATACCAATTTGTATGTTTTACCAGGAGTTAAATCATACACTTTTTTTGTTTCACGGAATTTTTCGCCTACAGCGACTGATTCTGTATATATTGTACCGCTGTCCACAACGATACCGTCCGAATCATAAAGCTTATATCCAATCATCATAGAGGTGCTTTGATTATTACCATCTTTATTGTATGTACTTTTGCCTTCGATAATTATTTCATAATCAAGCAATCCGTCATACCCAACATAGTCCAAGGAAGTCGATATTTTCGTAATTTCACAGGATGTGTATTTTCCTGAATATCCGTAATAGGAGATTGTTGTTGGGGTTGTAGGACAGGAGATTTTAGCACTGGGTGAAGCTCCGCATCTGCTGCATTTATTATTGCTACTGAAATTGTGGCCCAGTTCGCTTCCGCTGGTGGTGCCGCAATTGGAACAATGCTTTGCTTTCGTACAGGTAGCATTGACCCAATTATGTCCTTTTGCGGAAATTGTTTCGTCATAGGTCTTGCCGCAATCGGAGCAAGTATACTTCTTTGTTCCGGAACTGGTGCAAGTGGCAGAGGTGGTGGTCTTGGAAGAATAATTGTGACCCTTAGCGGAGATTTTTACTGTGGTGCTATGTCCACAGTCCTTGCATGTCAGAGTCTTAATGCCTGAGTCAGTGCAGGTTGCGGCAGTTGTGACTTTAGAGGTGTAAGAGTGGCTTGCCTTAGAGATGGACTTTGTGTAGCTATCACTACAGACGGAACAAGTGTACGTTTTCACACCTTCGGCGGTGCAGGTAGCGGCGGTGGTTACTTCCGAAGTATACTTATGCTCAGCCAAGTCGATAGTTTCTACAACTTCTGTCTTATCACATACGGTGCAGGTGGCTGATTTCTCACCGGTTTCAGCGCAAGTGGCTTTCTTCGTAACAGTTGCCTTACCGAAAGTATGCGCAAGCATAGCAATTTCCTCGGTATAGCTGTCGCCGCATTGAGAACAAGTGAAGGTCTTAGTGCCGACTTGAGTACAACTTGCCTCTACGGTGATTTCCTCGGTGTAGGTATGCTCACAGGGTTTCTGGCAAGCAGACAACGCAAGTAGCAGACAAAACACCAAAATTGCATAAATGGTCTTTTTCATGGTTATCGTCCTTTCTGTATTTTTTGGAATATAATCATTTCCGATTTATTCCACCTCTGGTTGTAGTATAGCACAACCTATAGTTGTTTGCAATAACTAATTTTAGGTGTTTTTCATAACGCACATTAGTTGTTAACATATATGCCGGAGGAGGTTTGCTATGCTAGAGAATTTGAAAAAGCTTCGGGAAGAAGCGGGAATTTCACAAAAACAGCTTGCTGAATTTATCGGTGTCAGCCAACAATCCATAAACAAGTATGAAAATCACAACATTGAACCGGATATAGATACCATGATTCGGATTGCAGACTTCTTCAACACCTCTGTTGATTATCTAATTGGTCATACGGATTTGCGCCGTAAAATTGAATTGACCCACGCTTATGAACTCAACACAGATGAATGTGGTGTAATTGAAAGATACAGAAAGTTATCCCGCAAACAGAAGGACTGTATTTGCACCGTGATTGATAGTTATCAAAAATAAAGCGACCTCCCTTTTCATGTAAAAGGGAGGCCTTGTTCTATGCACGGTATTTGTAGTTCAAAAGGTGATACAATATGAGTGCCGGTTGGACAAGTTATTTATGGACAAGTTACACTGGTTTTCAGAGGAAAAAACAAAAAGCGGTCAAGCCTTTGGACAAGAAAAGGGAGGCAAGCATCATTGCTTACCTCCCGAAAAAGTTGGGAATATTGCTGAATTTATCTTACTTAAAGTAACGCTCCAGCAGGCCCTGCAGAGCCTTGCCGTGGCGAGCCTCGTCACGGGCCATCTCGTGGACGGTGTCGTGGATGGCATCCAGACCGTTCTTCTTGGCGCAGATGGCGAGATCCGTCTTGCCCTGAGTGGCGCCGAACTCGCAGTCAACTCTCCAAGCCAGATTGGCTTTGGTGGAAGCGGTCATGTTGGGCTCCAGAGTGCTGCCCAGCAGCTCAGCGAACTTGGCGGCGTGCTCAGCCTCTTCCCATGCTGCCTTCTCCCAGTACAGACCGATCTCGGGGTAACCCTCACGGTGGGCGATCCGGGCCATGCACAGGTACATACCGACTTCGCTGCACTCGCCCTGGAAGTTAGCCATGAGCTGCTCCAGGATGTACTTCTTATCCTCTTCGGAAATGTCAGGGTTGTTGGCAACGGTCTTGCCGTAGATGCCGAACTCATGCTCAGCAGCCAGCTTCATCTCGCCCTTCTGCTCCACAAACTTGGAAGCAGGCACCCGGCATACGGGGCACTTGAAATCGGCGGCGAGTTCCTCGGCGGTGTGAACGTAACCACAAACACTGCAAACAAACTTCTTCATAATTTTTTCCTCCAAAATGTTTTATTATTTAATGTTTTTTAGGATGTTTTTCTGAGACAGCAGCTTTGGCAGGTGCCGGTAAAGGTGAGCTGGCAGGCAGCTACCCTTCCGCCGGTGTCCTCTGCCGCCCGGCTGCAAAGGCTTTGGGGAACTTCCATCTGAGGCAGGTCAATCACACTGTCGCAGCCCGTACAGATGAAGTGGACATGGGGGTCGGTATTTCCATCAAACCGCTCCACACCACCGACGGTGCCAAGACTTTGGATCATTCCCTGCTGCTTGAACAGAGTCAGGTTTCGGTAGACAGTACCCAGAGAGATGTCCGGATACTCATTTTTGAGCTGCGCATAGATCCAATCCGCTGAGGGATGGCTGTCTGTGCTTTTCAGACACGCCAGAATGGCATTGCGCTTTTTGAATTGCTTTGTGACTGGCTCCATTGGCACCTCCTTGATGAGAATGATTATCATTTACATCTGGAGTATATCATACCGGAATGGATTTGTCAATAAGAATTATTCTTATTTAGAAAAATTTTTTTCAAGAATGATTACTTTCTCCAAACTGCACTCCCGGCTTGTTCCGTCATCGGCGTAGAGGGCGTAGCGTCTTCCGTCCCCCAGAAGCTGAAGATTTTCAAAATCCACCTCCCGGGAATTGGTGATGGGCTTTCCGATGGGAACCAGTCGGTTTTCCCGAATGAAGAATACCACTTCATTCAGTTCCGCATGGATGGTCATTTCTCCCGGCTGGCAAGGGGTGCAGGTAAAATCCTTACC
This sequence comes from Oscillospiraceae bacterium, assembly GCA_017473455.1. Classification (GTDB taxonomy): domain Bacteria; phylum Bacillota; class Clostridia; order Oscillospirales; family Oscillospiraceae; genus Faecousia. The sequence goes on along the minus strand of JAFULI010000038.1, from coordinate 31,353 downwards.
GTCATAATGTACCATGGTCATAAACTCCGGAACGTAGACGGTTCTCTCCACCTTCCCCTCCTCAATGATGGGGGTCATCATAATGCTGCAGCCTACCATCAACTGGTCTTCGATATGGCGAACCTTTTCGTCCTTGGGGAACAGGTAGGACAGCGGCTTGATGAACAAATCATTTCCCAGAGCAGCCTTCATATACTCCGAGTATAAGTAAGGAAGCAGACGGTAACGCAGGGAAATAATCGATCGGAAAGCCTCCGGGTCTCCAAACTGATATGCCTCCTGATTTCTTGTGCCCATACTGCTGTGGTTACGCATCAGCGGTGTGAATACCGAAACCGCCAGCCAACGCAAAAGCAGTTCCCGACTGCAGTTTCCCATAAAGCCGCCGGTATCCGCTCCGGAATACAGAAAGCCGCACATATTCACCGATGCCATATGCCGCAAATTCAGCTTCAGGTGTTCCCAGGTGGAACTGTTGTCACCGGTCCAGATACCGCCGTACCGTCCGGCACCGATGTAGCTGGAACGGGAGAATAGCAAAAACCGCTTGTTCATGAGTGTTTCCAGACCTTCGGAAGAGGCACGGGTCATGTTGGCACCGTAGAGATTGTGGACATCATAATGGCACACGGACTTACCATCCACCTGATGATAGAAGGATTGGTAATCCCGGATCAAATCCCGTTCCTTTTTGGCTTTTCTGGCTTTGGGGAACAGAATGTCCAGCACAAATCCCAGCTTTCGTGGCCCTTTGGTGTACTCGCTGTAGAAAATAGCAGGCTCGTTCATATCATTCCAGAAGCCTTCAATGCCCCGTTCGGTATAGAACCGGTACTGCTCGCCGAACCATTTTCTTGTTTCCGGTCGCAGAAAGTCCGGGAAGTGAGTCATCCCCGGCCAGACACCTGCCTGAAACAGCCCGCCGTCTTTGTTTCGGCAGAAGTGATTGTTTTTGACACCCTCTTCGTAGACCGGATTGCCCGGCTCTACTTTAATACCGGCATCCACAATGGGTACCAGACGGATGCCCCGGGCTTTCATGGTATCAACAAAGGCTTTCAGATCCGGAAACCGTTGGGGATGGACAGTAAAATCAATGTATCTGTCCATATAGTCAATATCCATACAGATGTAATCCAACGGAATGCCGGCTTTCTGATATCGGTCGGCAACCTCCAGAAAATCTGCCTCGCATTTGTAACCGAAGCGGCTCTGTCCGTAACCGAACGCCCACAGCGGCGGCAGATAGGCAGCGCCGATGGCGGCAAGGAACTCCCGATTGAGGGCATAGATGTTGTCATTTTCCATCTGATACAGTGTCAGATTTTCGGTTTCACAAAGTACCAGAACCATCCCGGAGTTTTTGTAATCAATTTCAAAAGTCACCTTGCCGGGAGTATCAAAGAAAACACCGAAACCTCTGTCCGGAAACAGCAGAAGATTGTGGGAGGCATAGAGGGACGGGTTGCTGTCGGTATGGTCGGCGGTATCGGTGTTGAAGGAAATATACCGACCACCCCGCTTGTTCACCCTGCCCATGGTCTCACCCAGACCGTAAACCAGCTCCTTTGGGGTTAGATTGCAGGTAAAGCGCAGCGTTCCTTTGGTAGTTTCCAGAGAAAAATACTTCAATTCCCGGGTTTCGGGAACATTTTTCGTGACTGCGTAGGTGGCAATGGGGTTTCCGAAGATTTTCTTTGTAATCATATGCTGTCTCCTTTTTCTTTTATGATAACGCAAAAATACCGCAATGTAAACCGAAATCCTGATTTACGAAAAATTAAAAAATAGGGGGCAGACAATTTGGAAAAACTGTGCTATAATATGAATGACTATAACCTTTTGGTAATAAAAGAAGGAGGCGTATCCTTTGAAATATTGGCGCGGATATCTGGTCGCCGTCATTCTTGGGGCGATTACCTGGGGCTTGACCCGGTTGGCTGCGGAATATTCCACGCTGGTAGACATGGTCTACCCTTACCTGACCCGGACGGTGCAAAATTTCCTTGCCGGCTGGAGCGGCGGTGTGGACTTCTGCGTCTGGCAGGTGGCGGTGGTTCTGCTCATTCTGCTGGTGGTTGCCACCATCGTGCTGATGATTGTGCTGCGCTGGAATTTCTTCCAGTGGCTGGGCTGGGTGCTCACCGGTGTGGTGACGATTTATTTTGCCCACACCTGCGTCTATGGTCTGAACTACCACGCAGGTCCTCTGGCAGATGACATTCGTCTGGAAGTTACCGATTATACGCTGGACGAGCTGCAGGATGCCACCATTTACTATCGGGATCTTGCCAATAAGCTGGCGGATCAGGTCAGCCGGGATGGCAGCGGCGACGTTATCTTCCCCAGCTTCCATGAGCTGGCGGAGCAGGCAGGGGATGGTTTTGAAACCCTGACCTATGAGAAATCTTATTCTGTATTTGCCGGCTCTACCCTGCCCGTTAAGGAACTGGGCTGGGCGGAGATGTATACCTCCATGGGGATCACCGGTGTTTCCATGGGTCTGACCGGTGAGGCTGCGGTGAATCCCCAGACCCCTGCTGTGGGTCTGCCCTTCACCATGAGTCATGAGATGGCACACCGGATGTGCATTGCCATCGAACGGGATGCCAATTTTGCGGCATTCCTTGCCTGCAGCAACAATTCTTCGGTGGAATTCCAGTATTCTGCCTATTTCATGGCTTACCGCTATTGCTACTATGCTCTGGCATCCCAAGGCTCTGCGGAGGCTGCCACCGCTGCGGCAAGAATTGCCACCGGTGTCAACGAAAATCTGAAACACGATTGGAACACTTATGGTCAATTCTTCGCTGACCATCAGGACGAGGGGGCAACCCGTTTTGCGGATATTGCCAATGATACCTACCTGAAAACCAGCGGCGATGAGGACGGAATTGCATCTTATGATGAGGTTTCCAGTCTGCTGGTGTGCTGGCACATTCAGGAGGTTGTCCTCCCCGCCCAGCAGCAGGAGGCGGAGTCTACGTTTGATCCCTATGACGAAAATCAGGTAGACCTGAACGGAATCGTAGGCGCGCTGAAGGGGAACTGATATGGAGCAAATGTATCAGACCCTTGTGGAAGGACTTCCGTTACTGGGGCTGACGCTTTCGGATGAAACCGCCCGTCGGCTGTGTGATTTTGGCGAAGCGGTGGTGCGGCAGAATGAGGTAATGAACCTCACCGCCATCACCCAGCCGGATCAGGTGGCAAAGCTCCACCTGCTGGACAGCCTGAGCGTGGCAAAGACGGTGGATTTGCGGGGCAAGAAAATCATCGATGTAGGCTGCGGCGCCGGATTTCCCGGTGTCCCCCTGAAGATTGCCTGCCCGGAAGCAAAGATTACCCTGCTGGATTCTCTGGGAAAGCGGATGAACTGGCTTGCACAGATTTTGCCGGAAATGGGTGTGGAAGTGACCTGCGTAACCGCAAGAGCGGAAGAACACGCGGCGAAGGAACGGGAGCAGTACGATTTTGCCACCAGTCGGGCAGTAGCAAGGCTGAATATCCTGCTGGAGCTGACCGCACCCTTCGTCAAAGTGGGAGGCGCGGTGCTGGCAATGAAAGGCTCAGCCGCCCGGGAAGAGCTGGCTGAGGCAAAAAATGCCATCAGTAAGCTGGGCTTAAAGCTGGAAACCGTCGCCGATTACCCCATCGACGGCACTTCCCACAGCGTCATCGTCCTGCGGAAAATCAAACCCACCCCACCCCAATACCCCAGAAGATACGCAAAAATCAAACAAATGCCGTTGTAAATCAAAAATGCTGAATGCAAAACCTGCATTCAGCATTTTTGGTTAAATATCAATATTTATCGAAAAAGATTGAAAGTATACTTACAATCTTTGTTGACAAAGATTGATTTTATTATTATAATACTTGCAAAGGAGTGTGATTTGCGTTATGGCTATTACCTCAAAGGACGGTATTCTAAAGGTTTTGACTGCCTATAATCCCTGGTGGAAGACAGGCGTTGTTAATCCCAGGATGACCCCAAAGTATAAGCGCGTTGCTTTCTATGAAGCGATGAAGCGATTGACTGAGAAGGATATCCGCAGAGCGGTTGTGTTAACCGGAACACGGCGAGTTGGTAAGACAACTATTCAGTATCAGATAATCGAGGCTTTGCTCAATGCCGGTGTTCCGCCCCAGCGCATTGTATTTATTTCCATGGATCATCCCATGCTGAAGCTCAGCCAGTTCCAGGATGTTCTGGAATGCTATCACGAAAATATTTATGCAAATCAGGATGTCTATTACTTCTTCGATGAAGTTCAGTATGCTCAGGATTGGGATCGCTGGATGAAGATTATCTATGACACGCAGCCTGATACCCGGGTTGTAGCGACAGGCTCTGCCAGCCCTGCGCTGATGAAGGGTAGTCGCGAAAGCGGTGCGGGCAGATGGACTGTGATCCAGGTACCTACGTTGTCTTTCTATGAATACTGTGAGTTGCTTGAAGTTGATCGTCCGGATATTCCGGCTGACTTGAAGCCTACAGCCCTGCTGCATAAGACACAGATTGAACGTAATCAAATTATGCTGCAATTGTCAAAGGTGCAGAATCATTTTATACGCTATCTGCAAATTGGCGGTTTCCCGGAACTTGCATTGGCGGATAATGATTTGATGGCCCAGCAGATCATGCGCGAAGATGTTGTGGATAAGGTGCTCAAGCGTGACCTTCCTTCTCTGTATAATATTCGTAATGCCACAGAGCTGGAGCGCATCTTCCTGTATTTGTGCAATGTATCTTCTGAAATTGTTTCGATTGAGGCAATTACAAAGGAATTGAACGGTGTTTCCCGAACCACGGTTGAAAACTATATTCAATTTCTGGAGAGTGCTAATTTGATTTATCAGAGCTGGCCGGTGGATATGGCAGGCAAGAAGGTATTGAAGGCCAGACCAAAGATATATATTGCGGATGCAGCGATTCGAAACGCAGTTTTGATGGATGATTCTATTCTTACGGATCCCATTGGTATGGGAAAAGTGGTTGAAACTGCGGTCTACAAGCATGTATCATCGTTCTACTACCAGTTTGCTACTTCGGTGGGTTATTTCCGCGGTGGCAAGAAGAACAAGGAAATTGACATTGTGGTTGATTATCCGAATATCCAGAATATTTTGATTGAAGTTAAGTACCGGGAAGGTGCCCCTATTGCTGATGATGATGCCATCGTAGAATTGTGCGAAGAAGCTTCTGCGGGTATTGTTGTTACCAAGACACCCAACGACTTTGGCACGCATAATACACCCAGCGGTAAGGAACTTCTGCGTATCCCGGCATTTGCGTTCCTGTATTTGCTTGGCAATGCAGAGAAGCATGGATACAGAGGAATAGAGCAATCCCCATAGCTGTAGTGAATTAAAAATAGGGTGTGTTGTGGTTCAAATCACAACACACCCTATTATATTTGGCTCTTAGGGCGGATGTAGGCATGTATGGGGAAGTAACACAGGTAACAGATAGAGAAGAGACATAGGTAACAGTTTTTTGTTATAATAGAAGTCATCTAATAAAGCAAAGGAAGTGGATGCGTTGCCGTGGGAGAAGAAAACTTTTATGGAGGGGCTGATTTGTGAAGGGAAAAAATTCCTTCATCTACTGTATTTTTTATTTCCAGTGTGATACAATATTTCTGCGACACAAACTGAATAACTCTCTTGATAGGTGTGCATTTTTATCTTGGAAAAATGCATGCCCGTTTTCGCATACCTGTTGAGGGAGTGGAAGTTTGGGTCGCAACAAATGGGGCTGTGCGTTTTTCGGTGCACAGCTTCGGCTGTGCACTTTTTGTATTTAGATTTGATGGTAGCCAACAGACAGAAAAGGGGAAGAAAAATGAAGTGTTCTAAATGTGGTACAGATTTACTGGAGGATGCGAAATTTTGCTTCAATTGCGGAGAGAAAATTGAAAGAGAATTAGCAGATGACGCTCCAATCGTGAGTGATGAACCGGTAGTTAATAAGAATTCAGAACAACCGAAAAACACGGCAGAAGATAGCCTGATGGCCAAGATAAAGGGAAAAATACGTGGATTTTGGAAAAAGCAAGATTTGTTTTGTAAGATTGAAATTATTGCTTTTCTGGTTGCAACCTTATTGTTTGTGATTGCAATATGCAGTAATAAAGTGTTACCAATAATTTTTTCTTCTTTGCAATTAGGCGGACTGATAGCAGGATTGTTGTTACATAAGGGGATTATCCCCTATCGTAAAAAATGGCTGCAATTCGGTGTTCTTGGCGTTGCTATATTATTGACCTTTTGTAACATATCAAGTTATTCTTGGTTTGCCGAAGAAGGCCCCGGAGATCAGTTTATAAAAGATTTCACAAAAGTGAAAACACCGTATAGTATGACTGCCTGCAAAGGAAAAAACAAGAATGTCGTGAGAAGTGATTTCAGTCTGGCGGGTTTTCGCAATATCACCGAAGAAGAAATTGAGGATTTAGACAGCACTGAGGTTGACAAATATGGCTTAGTAGAATCGGTTTCTATCAATGGTGTTGGGGAATTTGAGGGAAACAGTGAGTTCTATAGTTCTGCCAAGGTAGTTATTCAGTATCATACTTACAAGTGTATTGATGTACCTCTATCTTCGGAAGAAGTAAAGAATAAAGATGCTGCAGAAATTAAAAAGGATTTCGAAGATGCAGGATTCGTTAATGTAACAGTTGACGAAATATACGATATCGATCCTGATGAAAATGACGCAGAGTTCGAAAACAGCATATCGATTGACGGAAACGATGATTTTACTAATGCCGAAAAATTCCCGGTTAATGCGAAAGTTCGCATTGTAACCCACAGACCTTATGAAAAGCACACAATAAAGGTTATTGTTGATTTTATTCCGAACCTATTCTTTAGCAGATATGATGTAGAGGTTGAAATTGATGGTAATATCGAGACAATAAGCCATGGCAAGGATGCTGAATTTGAGTATAGGTTGAAAGAAGGAAAATATACAATTACTTTCTCAAATACAGAATCGAGTTCTGTTAAAGGAACGGCTGAAATCAATCTGACTGGCGATACTGTGGCATCTTATCAAATCAGTTGTTATAGTGACAGAGTCGATGTGGATACCAAATATATCGAGAATCAAGGCGATATTGGAGAAAATGAGGCCATGGTTCCTGTTGCGGCTTCTGAATGTGATTATAAGAATTATCTGGATATTGAAAAACAATTCAAAAATGCGGGCTTTACCAATATTAAGACCAAGATACTGTATGATATTTTTTGGGGTTGGACGGCTGAAGGTGAAGTGGAGAACGTATCCATTAACGGCAAAACAGATTTCAAACGCGGTGATGTATTTGCAAAGGATGCCGAAATCGTGATTACATATCACATGAAAGAGGAAGATGATCCCAACAAGCAAGAAGAAACAAAACCCAGTACAACAAAACCCAGCCAACCAGATGAAACCAAACCTAATACTAGTTTGCCAGAAAAACATGATCCTGTATACTATTCAACAAACGACCGCGAAACAGCAAAAAAAGGGAATACTGGGGTGTTTGCTTACAAAAGCAAGGGAGGTTCTTATGCTGTCTACTGGATTATAGATTTTGATGAGGGATATGTTTATTTTTTCACAGAAGGGAATGGTGAGGATTATTGCGATAAATTGGAGATTGTAACGGGAAATTTGAATGATAGAGTAACGATTACCTGGGATTATGATGGAGATAAAGCATCGTGGTATTTACATTTTAAATATGTAAATACTCCAACTACACTTGTAGTAAATGACCATCTTGGATTACAGACGGAATTTTCACCAACAGATTTAGACGATGCTTTAAGTGTTCGCAGTACTAAAAGAATTGTTGAGAATTAAAAAGCAAAAGGCTATGTAGTCCTGTACGGATTACATAGCCTTTAATGGTATTGTTGGAAATGTTTTGATTACTATTTGAATATCAATATGCTACGCCCCAGTAGATCATTTTGCTGGCGGGTTTGCCGCAGCAGGCGCAGGTTTCGCCCAGTTTTTCCTGAGCAAAGGGGATGCAGCGGGAGGACATTCCTGCCTCCTCCTTCATCTTCAGCTCGCAATCCAGCTCGCCGCACCACATGGTCTTGACGAAGCCGCCGTGCTCATCCTGCAGGGCTTTGGCTTCTTCAACACTGTGAGCGGTGAAGATGTGATCCTCCAGGTTCTTCTTTGCCCGCAGGAACATACCCTGATGCACCGCTTCCAACTGCTCGGCAACGGCGGTTTCCAGATCCTCCAGCTTGATGACAATCTTTTCCCGGTCGTTCCGGCGCACCAGAACGCACTGACCGTTCTCCAGATCACGGGGACCGCATTCCACACGCAGAGGTACACCCTTCATCTCATACTCAGCGCACTTCCAGCCCATGGAGTTGTCGCTGTCGTCCACCTTGACACGGAAACCGGCGGCAATCAGACGGCTCTTCAGCTCAGCGGCAGCTTCCAGAACGCCGGGCTTGTGCTGGGCAACGGGGAGGATGACCACCTGAATGGGAGCAACCTTGGGAGGCAGCACCAGACCGTTGTTATCGCCGTGGGTCATGATGATGCCGCCGATCAGACGGGTGGAAACACCCCAGGAGGTTTCGTGGGGGTTGGTCTTCTGGTTGGTCTTGTCGGTAAATTCAATGCCGAATGCCTTGGCAAAGCCGTCGCCAAAGTAGTGGGAAGTGCCTGCCTGCAGAGCCTTGCGGTCATGCATCATGCATTCGATGGTGTAGGTGGCTTCCGCACCGTTGAACTTTTCCTTCTCGGTCTTCTGACCGCGGGTTACGGGCATAGCCAGCACATTTTCACAGAAGTCAGCATAGACATTGAGCATGGTCTCGGTGAATTCCTTAGCTTCCTCGGCGGTTGCGTGGATGGTGTGACCCTCCTGCCACAGGAATTCCCGGTGACGCAGGAAAGGACGGGAGGTCTTCTCCCAGCGAAGGACACTGCACCACTGATTGTACTTCATGGGAAGATCTCTGTGGGACTGGAGCACGTTGGCGAAGTGCTCGCAGAACAGAGTTTCGGAGGTGGGACGAATGGCGTACCGCTCCTCCAGATTATCGCCGCCGCCCATGGTGACCCAGGCACACTCGGGAGCGAAGCCTTCCACATGGTCCTTCTCCTTCTGGAGCAGGGATTCGGGAATCAGCAGGGGCATATAGACGTTCTCCACGCCTTGCTTCTTGAATTCCTTATCCATGATATTCTGGATATTCTCCCAGATGGCATAGCCGTAGGGACGGTAGATGAATACACCCTTAATGGAGGAGTAATCGATGAGCTGTGCCTTCTTGCACACATCGGTAAACCACTGGGCAAAATCTACCTCCATATCGGTGATTTGCTCGACCTTTTTATCTTTCGCCATTGTTTTCATCCTCTCAGATTTAGCTTGTTTTCGTATATTATATTGTAGCATATCTGTCAAGGGCTTGACTAGAGATGCTATTGACAGTTTCGGAAAATCGATGTATAGTCGTTTCAGAATAGCTGATTGGAGGAATGAGATATGTCTTTGAAAGATAGCTGGAAATCCACCGGTGCCGATTTGGGAAGTGCATTTAAGAATTTGGGCAAGACTCTGATTCGCACTGCTTCCACCGCTGCCCAGAAGGCTGACGAATGGGCAAACGGTGACGAGGAACCCAAGACCGAGCCGAAGGCTGACGAGCCCAAGGGAGATTCCCAACAGTAATAATAATCTGCCCCGACAAAAAGTCGGGGCAGTGTTTTTGTAATTACAGAAGATATGCAAACAGGTAATATCCCAGAACGATGGCACCCAGAGCAATCCGGTAGATGCCGAAGCTGGAGAAGGAACGCTTCCGGACGTATTCCATCAGTGCCCGAATGACCAGCAGGCTGACCACAAAGGAAACGATACAGCCTACAATCAACACCACGATTTCTGTGGCATTAGGGAAAAGTCCCTGCTTGATAATGCTTTCGTAGATGTACTTCACCAGCTTCAGTGCGCTGGCACCCAGCATGGTGGGGATAGCCAGGAAGAAGCTGAATTCTGCCGCGGCAGGACGGGAGACTCCCAGCAAAATGGCACCCAGAATGGTAGAACCGGAACGGGAGGTGCCGGGAATCAGGCTCAGGCATTGGAATGCGCCGATAAACAAGGCGGTGCGGTAGTCGATATCTCCCACAGTGCCAACCCGGGGTTCCAGCTTTTTATTCTGCTGTTCCACGAGGATGAAGGCACCGCCGTAAAGAATCAGGGTGATGGCGACCACCACGAAATTGTAAAGATGCTCGTCCATCCAGCTGTCAAACAGCACACCCAGCACTGCCGAGGGCAGCACGGCGATGATGACCTTCAGCCAAAGCTCCCAGGTCTGCTTCTTTTCAATCTCGCCTTTTTTCACGGAGAAAGGATTGAGCTTGTGGAAAAACAGCACAAGAACGGCAGCGATGGCACCGAGCTGGATGACCACCTGAAACATTTCGTAAAAGTCTTCCGACACTTTCAGGTTGATAAATTCATTCAGAAGGATCATGTGACCCGTGGAGGATACCGGCAGCCATTCGGTTACGCCCTCCACGATGCCGAACAGGATCGCTTTGAGGATTTCGATAAACATAGATAACTCCTTTCAGGGGAACGGGAACATTTTCCTTTGCGTCCTTTATCATACCCCGAAACCGCGGGATTTGCAAGAGAAAAATGGCTGTTCACAAATATGGGGAATAGTCTTTACAAATTGTTCACCAGAAATCGGCTTTTTTGGCTATAATGAAGGAAAATGGAAACTATAAAATTCAGGAGGTATAACCATGGCTATCTCTGTTTTGATTGTAGAAGATGATCGCAATATTGCCGATCTGCTCCGGATGTATCTGGAGAAGGAGGGCTATGCCGTGACCATTGCTGCCGATGGCGGTCAGGGTCTGAGCAAGTTCCGTTCCATCCGTCCTGACTTGGTTTTGCTGGATGTGATGATGCCGGTGATGGATGGCTGGACGCTGTGCAAGACCATCCGTGCTGAAAGTTCTGTTCCGGTGATTATGCTCACCGCCAAAGGGGAAACCGATGATAAGGTCACCGGTCTGAAAAGCGGTGCGGACGATTATATCACCAAGCCCTTTGAAATGAAGGAAGTTTTGGCAAGAATTGAAGCTGTGCTGCGCCGTGCCACCGGTGCCACCGCGGAGAAGAAGGCACGTCAGTTGGTATTTGACAAGCTGGTCATCGACATGGATGCTTTTGAGCTTCTGGTGGACGGTAAAAAGGTGGATACACCTCCTAAGGAGATGGAGCTTTTGTTCTATCTGGCTTCCTCCCCCAATCGGGTGTACACCAGAAATCAGCTTCTGGATGAGGTTTGGGGCTTCGATTATTTCGGAGATTCCCGTACGGTAGACGTTCATGTAAAGCGTCTTCGGGAAAAACTGGAGGGCGTTTCCGAAAGCTGGTGCCTGAAGACAGTCTGGGGCGTAGGGTATAAGTTCGAGGTAGTATAAGTATGAAAACCACATCCGGACGGATTTTCGTTACGGTGACGGTGGTGCTGCTGCTGGCTTTGGCGTTGGTTGGTCTTACCTGCCGGGCACTGCTGGATGATTACCTGAGGGACAGTACTTTTCAGCGGCTGGAAAACGATGCCCATGTGGTGTCCCAGTTGGCTTCGGCATATCTGGAGGATGGTGCGCTGACCTCCATGAATTTCTTCATCAATCTGGATATTGCCTCCAAGGTATCGGATTCTGATACCATCATCTGCAATGCCCTGGGAGAAATCCTGCTGTGTTCCGATGCGCCTTTGGGCTGTGACCATCAGGGGATGTACCTTAGCAGCGATTATCTCTGGAAGGTCATCCGTGACGGCGGCTCCCGGGAAACCGGGATGATTCAGGGGCTGTATCAGGAAGCCCGGTTCATCTGCTCCGTTCCCATTTACAGTGACGACGGTGCGGTGGTGGGCATTGCCATTTTGTCCCGCACCGCCGATACCAACGAAGCCCTGATGCGCCGTCTGACAGATATTTTTATTTTTGTTTCTTTTCTGGTGGTGCTGATTGCGGCACTGCTGATAGGTTTGTTTGTAAAACTGCAGAATAATCCCCTTCGGGAACTGGCACGGGCGGCACGGGATTTCGGACACGGAAATCTGGATGCCCGGGTGGAGATATCCCGAAGCTACCCTCAGGAAATGGCGGAGCTGGCGTTGTCTTTCAACAATATGGCATCCTCTTTGCAGAAGAGCGAGTACCAGCGTCAGGAATTTGTCGCCAACGTTTCCCATGAACTGAAAACACCCATGACCACCATCGGCGGCTATATAGACGGAATTCTGGACGGTACCATTCCCCTGGAAAAGAGCCGGCATTATATGCAGATCGTTTCCGATGAAACCAAGCGGCTGAGCCGTTTGGTACGCAGTATGCTGGATATCTCCCAGCTTCAGACGGAGCTGGGAATCCCTGAAGAGAAAAAGAGCCGCTTTGAAGTGGGAGAATGTGCCGGTCAGGTGCTGATTACCTTCGAGCAGAAAATTCTCAACAAAGGGGTAGAGGTGGAGGTGGAGCTGCCGGAGCATCCGGTGTACATCTTCGCCAATCAGGACTATGTGACTCAGGTGATTTACAATCTGCTGGATAACGCGGTGAAATTCTGCCCCACCGGGGGTACCATCGGTCTGCGGATTGTGGAGGGCAGCGACAAAGCCCATATTTCTGTGTATAACGATGGCGAAACCATCCCCCCGGAGGAACTGCCTCTGGTATTTGACCGCTTCCACAAGCTGGACAAAAGCCGCTCGGCAAACCGGGATGGCTGGGGTCTGGGACTTTACATCGTCAAGACCATCGTATGCAGCCATGGTGAGAATATCTCTGTATCCAGCCGGGACGGTCGGACGGAGTTTTCCTTTACCATGCCGCTGACGATTTGAGGAGTATCTCTATGAGACGTAAGGGATTTGAAGCAGAATACCGGGAAGTCCCTGAGCAGGATTGCTACCGCACCGGACATACCGAGCCACCCCGTCATCAGAATGGGTTGGTGGCGATTTTGCTGGTGCTGGTGGTATTTCTGGCAGGTATGACCAGTATTTTGAGCGTTCTGAATATTCGGCTGTTTTCTGAGCTTTATGACCAAAAGCTCAGCGATAAGCCTGCGGCGCTGGCGAATATTCAAAACGGAGTGGCCTCCACCGCTCCGGAAAAGCACCAAGCCCAGCAAGGGGTTCCGGGAATGGGAATCCATGTGGATGAAATTACTGCGGTATACCAGAGGCATTTTCAATTGCCGGAGGGACTGTTCATCACCCATGTAAAGCGTGGCTCGGATGCGGAAAAGCAGGGTCTGCAGGAAGGGGATGTGCTGCTGTATCTGGGTAACACACGGCTGAACCGGGAAGAGCAGTTGACAGAAGCCCTCACCCAGAGCAAAGTGGGGGATCAGGTGCAGGCGGTGGTGTATCGCAGCTCCACCAATGAAAGGCTGTCCTTCCTGCTTACCGTGGAAGAAATTGTGGAAAACGAAAATTGAGGGAGAATATGCAAAACGTATTTCGCAAGACCGTCACCGTAACCCCCGGGGATGTGGACAGGTACGACCGCCTGACCCCGGCGGCAATGCTGCTGTACATCCAGAGCATTTCCGGTGACCATAGCAGCGCCATGTCCCTGACTTATGAGGCACTGGCAGAGCAGGGAATCTTCTGGGCAGTGATCCGTAATCGGGTTCGTATTCAAAGGATGCCGGTAAGTCATGAGCAGATTACTTTGGAAACCTGGCCCATGCCCACCACCCGGGTGGCATATCCCCGTTGTACCGTGGCTTACGATGCCGAGGGGAAGGAACTGTTTCGTTCCGTGTGTCTGTGGGTGCTGATGGATTTGAAAAACCGTACCATGCTCCTGCCGGGCAAGAGCGGTGTCAACGTGGAAGGCTTCCTTCGGGGGGATGAGCTGGAAACCCCCGGCTCTCTGATGCCCAAACAACTGGAAAATACGTTGCAGCGCAGCGTAGTCTATTCCGATTTGGATAAAAACGGCCACATGAACAATACCCGTTACCTGACTTGGGTGGAGGATTTGCTCCCCAGCGCTTACCATCAGGGGCATCAGGTGAAGGAAATTACCCTTTGCTATATCAACGAAGCCCGGGAAGGTCAGGCGTTGGATGTGACATGGGAGCTGGAGGAAAGCGGACTGCTCCATGTGGATATCCATCGGCAAAAGCCGGAGGAAACCGGCGGCTATGACCGGGTCTTTGCTGCCCGTCTCCGTTACGAAAAATAAGATTCTGTAAACCTGCAAAACTCCACAGCTTTTGAAGAAGCTGTGGAGTTTTTATGTATACCCGTAAAAAACCGTGGAAACAAAGGGGTTTTCCCCGGGGAGGGCTGTGGAAAAACCTGTGGAGACTGTTAAAAACTCTTGAGGAAAATTATAAAAAAATTCGGTAAATAAATTATGTAAACTAAGATTCTGTCATGCTTTCAGGCTGTTAAAAACAATTCAAAAAAATTCAAAAATCTCTTTATTTTTTCTATGGCTGTGATATAATCAACAAAAAGGGAGAAAAACAAGATTTTCTGAGAAGAAAAAAGGTTTTTCGCCATGTTGTGTCGAAATTTGTCAAAGTGAGGGGATTGTATGAAGGATCCGGAAGACCGTAAGGTTGTGTGGAAAAACGCTCTGTCCGTTATCAAAAAGCTGCTGATCGGTTCCTTTGTGATTATCTTTGTGGGAATCTGCGCTTATTTATGTCTTCTTATTCTGATGAAATTTATATAAAGGAGAAAAGTTATGGACAAGAAGAAACTGTTGATCATTTTAGCCGCCGTGTTTGTGGTTGTTGTGCTGGCGGTGATGTTGGTGTTCGCACTGACAGGCAACGATTCCGGCAATGGGGATGAGACCTTTGACCTCACCGGTACCTGGAAGGTAGCTTCCTATACTCAGGCAGGAGCGGTAACGCTTCCCGATCGGGAGTATTTCGTATTCTCCGATAACACTGCCAAGGCATACAAGGAAGGTCAGGCTGAGCCTTATGCCACCAGCAGCTTTACCCTGACTCCCGGCACATATCCCAGTTGGGATTTGAAGCTGCCGGACATCTCCAGAAATTACTCCGTCACCGTGGTTACAGACAATTACATCCGTCTGTATGAGAGCAAGACCGTCTACATGGACTTGATCCGCTATGCCAATGAAGACCGCAGCGACCTTAGCTATACGCAGGATGTGGTGGCAGGCAACTGGAATGTGGCATACCGCAACACCGCTGAGACCATTGTGGACGAAAAACTCACCTTCGAGGATGGCACTCTCCATGATTACCGCAAGGGTGCAGAAAAGCCGGTTGCCAGTGTCCCCTACTACTGGAATGAGGAAGGTCATATCTGTGTAGACGCACTGGGCGCGCAGATGTCGTGCTATCCCTACTCCGAGGATATTCTGTTCTTCGTAGAAGTGGGTACGGGATACATTTGGGAGATTCATCGGGCAAAATAAAATCCTTACGATGAGGTGATTGTTTGCTTAAGCTGCTGTTTAAGTATAAATGGTATATCGCCATCATTTTTGCGTTGATCATTATCGAACCGTCTTTGAATTCTGTGCTGAATTTCTGGCTGCAAAGAATGTTCAACGCGGCAAAGCCCGGAGAGGATATGGTGGTCATTGTTCGGTTTCTCACCACCGGCTTTTTGCTGTGGGTGCTGAAGCGGATTATTGCCTATGCCTCCGCAGTGCTGAAATCCCGATATATCTGCAATGCCAAGCAGGATTTGAAGTATCGGGTATTCAGTAACCTGATGGGCTTTGATACTGCCAATCTGTCGGCGGTGGCATCCAGCGGTGAGTATATTTCCTTGTTTACCAACGATATCAATTTGCTGGAAACCCGTTTTTTGAATCAGATTATCAGCCTGATATCCGGGATTTTCTCGGTGGTGATATTGGGTGCGTCCTTCTTCGCCCTGAATAAAAAGCTGGCTGCGGCGATTTTGTCATTTGGCGTGATTGCTATGTTTGTGCCGCTGATTTTCTCCCGACTGCTGAATCAGAAAAGTATGTTCTGGTCGGAAAAAATGTCGGAATTCACCCAGCGAATCAAGGAATACCTGATTGCCTACCCCACAATTAAGAACTATTCCATTGAGGGAATTATCCGCAATAAGTTCCGGAAAATCAATACCGATACCGAGGATGCCAGATTTGAGGCGGAGTATGCCCTGAACCTTGCCAACAATGTCGGTCAGCTTCTGTCCTGGTTTATGCAGTTCATCGGAGTCGGACTGGGTCTGATGCTGGTGGTGAAGGGGGAAATCGTGGTGGGTACGGTGGTTGCCGCCCAATCCTTTGCCAGTGATTTGGCGCTGCCGCTGCAGAATATCATCATGAATGTCAACGCCATTTACTCTGTACGGGCATTGGTGAAGAAATTTGATGCTTATTCCACGGAGAAGGAAGCCTTCGCCGCCCCTGCCCCGGCAGCACCGTCCCCTGCACCTGCCGAAAGGGGCTATGCACAGGGCTGTGAAATTGCGTTTTCTCAGGTCTGCCTGAACATCGAAGATAAGAAAATCATCGACAATTTCTCCTTCCGCTTTGAAAAGGGAAAGAAGTACCTGATGGTGGGTCTGAATGGCTCAGGAAAAAGCTCTTTGTTTCGGATTCTGAAGCGATGGTTTCCCAAATGTACGGGCAAAATCACCGTGGATGGTGTGGAGATTTCCTCTCTGGAAAACCGGCAGCTCAGTAGGGCTGTGTCCTACATGAACGAAAATGTATCGCTCTTTTCCGGTACGGTGCAGGAGAATATCTCCTTGTTTCGCTCTTACAGTGAAGATGACTTCAACAATGCCATCCGGGATGCGCAGGTGCGGCTCAGTCTGAACCGGGAAATCAGCGATGAGGGCAGAAACATCTCCAGCGGTGAGCAGCGGCGGATTGAGATTGCCCGGAGCTTGCTGGAATCTGTAGGTGTGCTGATTTTCGATGAGGTGGTTTCCACCTTGGATATTGAGACTGCCTACGAAATCGAAAAGCTGGCGCTGGGCTTCCGGGAAAAAACGGTGATTTTTATTTCTCATAATTTCTCCGGTAAGCTAATTCGGGAATATGACGAGATATTGGTCATGGGCGACGGTAAGCTGATTGCCCATGGCAGCTACAATGAGCTTCTGGAAAGCTGCGACTATTTCAAAAGAATCTGCGAAATCAAATTCGGATAAACCCAGGGCTGCCTCAAAACAATTGTTTGAGGCAGCCCTTTATAAACGCAACGATAAATTGTTGTTTGAAGTTCAATTACGCATATGTCACTTGCCTCTCCCTATGGGAGAGGTGCCCCCCGAAGGGGGCGGAGAGGGCATGGTGATTTTCTTAAAGAAAATCACATCGCCGCAGGCGATAACGACCCATTTTCCTGATTGCCCTCTCAGTCACGCCTTACGGCGTGCCAGCTCTCCCAAAGGGAGAGCCAAGTTGCCTATGTTGTAAGTTAAACAACAATTTACCGTACAATTTGATTGTGTGGGATTTTTACAGAGGCGGTCACAATTGCTTGCGGAAAACCATTGTGTATTGTAAATAAATCCGATTATTGCTATAATAAAAGCAAAAGGGGGTGTCGGGGTGACGGAGGTTTATATTGGGTCGGTTCTGGGGTTGTGCGATGAACGGCGGTTTCGGGAATTGTACGAGCGTGTGCCGGAGCATCGGCAGAAGAAAATCGACAAAATCCGCTTTGAGAAAGATAAGCGGCTGTGTCTGGGTGCGTGGCTTTTGCTGGAGCAGGCACTGGCGGCACGGGGCATTGACAGAGCTTCGCTGGAGGTTGCCTGCGCCCCCGGAGGGAAGCCCTATCTGACGAAGCATCCGGAGGTATTTTTCAGCTTGTCCCATTCCGGTGAGCAGGTGATGTGCGCGGTCTCTACCGCTGAGGTGGGCTGCGATGTGGAAGAGATCCGGGGGTTGGATTTGAAGCTGGCAAAGCGGTTTTTTTCTGCCCCGGAATATGCCGCCATCCTTGCTTGCCCCAATGAAGAAGCCCAACGGCAGATGTTTTTCCGTCTTTGGACGTTGAAGGAGAGCTTCATGAAAGCCGTGGGTCTGGGTCTTGCCCTGCCTATGCAGGACTTCTCGGTTGACCCTGAAACCTTGCAGGTGTGTCAGCAGGTGGCAACGGAGAAACGCTATTGGTTTCGGGAATATACCCGGGATCCACGATATCGCTATGCCTGCTGCAGTGAGGCGGAGGATTTTTCCGATGCAGTCACGGTGATGCTGTAAGTCTGGGTATTTTCGACGAAAAACGGTGCATATATACAAGATACTTCGAATGCTTTTTGGTGATGATTCTGAAAATAGTTACAAAATGTTGCTTTAATTCCTGTTTTCCGTTATAATTACGGGAAAACGGGAATTAATTTTTCTGAATTTTTATGTAAACCAATTCGAGGTGCTTTATGAAACGTATCCCTGCGTTGGCATGGATTGGGGTGCTGTGTATTTCTTTGCTGGTCTACAGTTTCCTTGGGAAGCTGCCGGAGCAGACATTGACTGACCTCCCTGCCGAAACTGTACCTTCTTCCACGGAGTTAGCGGAGGATGAAAATCCCTCCACCCAAACCACCCAGACACCGGAGCTGCCTGCCCCGAAACCCACGGAGGTATCCTACTACAACCGTGAGCCGGAGCTGCAGCCGGCATGGGAAGCCCTGGCCCGGGAGTTTTCCGGGCAGACCGGTGTGAAAGTGAATATTATCAGCTCTGTGCCTGCCTCTGCGGAGGAAAAAGCCATTCCCACTTTGTGCTGCATTGCAGAGGGTGGGAGCATCGACGGGAAGCGGTTTTTGTCCCTTTCCGACTCAGTGGCTTATGCGAATTTGGCAAGCCCTGAACTGACGCTCACTGTAGACGGCAATCTGTGTGGCATTGCCAGTCATGTGGAACCCTTTGGCTTGATTTATAATACTGCCCTTCTTGCCCGTGCCGGATATACCGGTGGAGACATTCGCAGCTTCTCCGATCTGAAAGCGGTGGTGGAGCTGATTGCCGCCAATCAGGAAACCTTAGGCTTTGATGCCTTTGCCAAGCCCACAGAGAAAGTATCCGGATTGCTGGCATCGATTGGTTCGGACGGGAGTTCCTTCTGGGGGCTGTACAGCGCGCATCCCGGCACTTCGGAGATGACCAGCCGCAGCGCGGTATTTACGTTGGGAACCGCCGGGGATCTGGCGGAAATGATGAGTGTTTCCAATCTCCAACTGGATATGATTCCTCTGTATACCGATACACCGGAGGAAGACAATAAGGGCTTTGATGTGTTTGTTACCGGCTACTGGTGTGTCCGCAGCGATGCCAGAGAGCAGGATATTCAGGGTGCGCTGGCATTTTTGAATTTCCTGGTCAGTCCCCGTACGGATGGTACGGTGCCGGTGGATGATTTGCGGATACTTGCCCCCTACCGTCAGGCGGTTTACGCAGAAACTTCCGCAGAGGTGCTTTTCCGCAGCGGCATTGCTGCCGGAAAGGTCTGTATTCCCCGAAGTGAGCCGGAAGAGGCCCTGCTGAATGCGTTGAATGCATACTGCACCGCCCCATCCGAGGAAACCCGAAATGCCGTTACCGCCCTGCTGCCCCCTGCGCAGGAGGATACCCCACAGGTTGGGGCATAAATGGTTGCAAAAAAATCAGGAACGTTATGTTAGCGTTCCTGACTTTTTTATTACTTGGTACCGAAGATGCGGTCGCCGGCATCGCCCAGACCGGGGATGATGTAGGCGTGCTCATTCAGGTGGTCATCCAGAGCGGCGAGGTACAGCTCCACATCCGGATGGGCTTCCTGCACCGCCTTGACACCTTCGGGGCAGCCGATAATGTTCATCATAATGATGTTCTTGCAGCCTCTTGCCTTCAGGAAGTCAATGGCGGCAATGGCGCTGCCGCCGGTGGCGAGCATGGGGTCAACCACGAAAATCTGCCGCTGGTCGATATCCTCAGGCAGTTTGCAGTAGTATTCCACCGGCTGATGCGTCTCAGGGTCACGGTACAGACCAATGTGACCGACCTTGGTGGAGGGCATCAGTGCCAGCATGGTATCCACCATGCCCAGACCTGCCCGGAGGATGGGGATGATTGCCTGCTTCTTGCCGGCAAGGGTGCGGCACTTTGCCACCGCGACCGGGGTTTCCACTTCAATTTCCTCGGTGGGAAGATTTCGGGTGGCTTCATAGCACATCAGTCCCGCGATTTCGCCCACAAGGGCGCGGAACTCCTTTACGCCGGTATTCTTGTCCCGAAGAATTGCCAGCTTGTGCTGAATCAGAGGGTGGTCCAAAACGTGTACTTCTGCCATATTTATGTCTCCTTCTGTTTATTTTCCTGTTGTATTTTTTCAAGCCGTTCCCGTTCGGCTTGGCTCAGACGAAGATAATTGGGTACAAGGGCGCCGGCATTTCCCGCATCTCCCGCGTGGATTGCGGACAGCGCTGCCAGCGCAACTCCCACCGCTGTTTGATGCTGCTTGTGCTCCGGGGGTAGAATCAGGGAAGGAACGGTGTCCTTCAGGGTGTTGTGGCAAAGCACGCTGCCGTCCCCCACCAGATACACGGGGATATCCAGTGCCTGCAGCTCCTGAGCCAAATCACTCAGGGCGATGGCACGGTCTTCCCGAATGCGGGTGTAAATGCCGTTTTCCACGGAAAACAGAGCATTGTAAACCTGACTTCTTCGGGCATCCATCACCGGGCAGACGTAACCGCTGTGAATTCCCAGCCCCAGAGCCATGGCTTCCAGTGTGGAAACACCGTAGCAGGGAAGCTCAGCGCCCCATGCAAAGCCCTTGGCGGCTGCGACACCAATCCGCACACCGGTAAAGCTGCCCGGGCCTGCTGCTACGGCAACATGGGTCACGTCTTCTGCTTTTTTACCGCACTGCTTCAGTAAATCCTCCGCCATGACCATCAATGTCTGGCTGTGGGTCAGTCCGGTATTCTGATACTGCTCTCCCAGAAGTCGGTTCTCCTCCGACAGTGCCACAGAAGCGGCTTTTGCGGAGGTTTCAAAGGACAACAGAAGCAAGCCGCTCCCCTCCTTCCAAAGTGATCCGCCGGCTGTCTTCTCCCAGCTTGTGGATGGTCACCCAAATGGCATTTTCCATGGCATCGGTGACATTTTCACTCCATTCCACAGCGCACACACCGCCCCGGTCCAAATAGTCTTCCCAGCCGATGCCCCAGAGGTCATCGGAAGAATGCAGCCGGTACATATCAAAATGAAACAGAGGAATTCTTCCGGACAGATATTCGTTGACAATGGTATACGTAGGGCTGGTCACCGGCTCCTTGCAGCCCAGACCCTGCGCCAGACCCCGGGTGAAGGCGGTTTTTCCTGCCCCCAAATCTCCCCGATAAGCCACAATGTCACCGGGAAGCAGGATTTTGGCAAGCGCCGCACCCACCGCCTCGGTCTGCTCCGGGGAATGTGTGATAAATTCCATATGATAACCTCGTTACTGAGCGTTCTTCAGCTTTTCCGCCTGATCCGCGGTGGCAAGGGCATCAATCAGCTCCTGAAGTTCGCCGTCCATGATGCTGTCGATTTTGTACAGAGTCAGTCCGATGCGGTGATCCGTGACTCTGCCCTGAGGGAAATTATAGGTGCGGATCCGCTCGTTCCGCATTCCCGTACCCACCTGAGAGCGACGCATTCCGGTGTGCTGGGATTCGATCCGCTCCTGCTCGATTTCATAGAGCTTGGATGCCAGCATCCGCATACATTTTTCCCGGTTTTGCACCTGAGAACGTTCCTCCTGACAAGCCACCACAATCCCCGTGGGCTTGTGAATCAGACGGACAGCGGAGCTGGTTTTGTTCACGTGCTGACCACCTGCGCCGGATGCCCGAAAAACCTGCATCTCAATATCCGCCGGGTTCAGGGTTACATCCACCTCTTCCATTTCCGGAAGCACCGCAACCGTGGCGGTGGAGGTATGGACTCTGCCGCCGCTTTCCGTTTCCGGAACACGCTGCACCCGATGAACACCGGACTCATATTTCAGCCGGGAGTAGGCACCCACACCGTTTACGATGAAGTCCGCCTCTTTGACACCACCCAGTTCCGTATCGTTGTAGTTCAAAAGCTCAATCCGCCAGCCCATTTTAGCGGCGTACATGGAGTACATCCGAAACAGACTGTGGGCAAACAAGGCGCTTTCCTCACCGCCGACACCCCCACGGATTTCCACAATGACGCTTTTGTCATCGTTGGGGTCTTTCGGCAGCAGCAAAATCTGAAGCTGACGGTAAAGCTCTTCTTTTTTTGCCTTGGCTTCCTGATAGGTCTGCTGACAAAGTTCTCTAAGCTCGGGGTCTGACATCAGCTCCTGAGCATCTGCCATATCCTGCTCTGCCTGACAGTAGGCAAGATAGGTTTGCACAATCGGCTCTAATTCATTTTTTTCCCGAAGCAGCCGTGCCGCCTTTTTGGGATCTGCGTAAAAATCCGGCTGCTCAGCACGGGCACACAATTCTTCATAGCGGTCAGAAACCGCCCGCAATTTTTCCAGCATGGTATCCGCTCCTGAAAAATTTACATATCCATTCAACTGTATTGTACCAGTAAACTGTGGAAAAGTAAAGCCAAAACCCGGTTTAGGATGTGATGTTCTTGAAACGATTATTATGTTTGTTGCTTTGCGTATTTCTTGTCAGTCCGGTTTGTGCCGCGGAGCAGACCAAATATGTGGCGCTGACCTTTGACGATGGCCCTTCGGGGCGGTTTACCCGGGCGCTTCTGGACGGTCTGAAAGACCGTGGGGCAAAAGCTACCTTCCTGCTGTGCGGTTACCGTCTGAAGGACTATCCCCGGGAGGCGAAACGGATCTGCGCTGAGGGGCACGAAATCGGACTTCACGGCTACAGCCACGGCTGCATGGCGAAAATGTGTCAGGAGGAACTGGAACGGGAGATCGCGGATACCCTTGCCCTCCTGCCGGAGGGATGCCGCCCTGCGTTTCTCCGTCCTCCCGGAGGAAAATACTCCAAGGAGGTGCTGGATGCCGCGGAGCAGGCGGATTTGGGAGTGCTGGGCTGGTCGGTAGACCCCCGGGATTGGGCGACCCATGATGCTTCCGGGATTCGCAGGCAGGTACTGGAGCAGGTGCGAAGCGGTGATGTGATTCTTCTGCACGATATGTCCGACTCCTCTGTGGAAGCTGCCCTTGCCATCGTGGACGCGCTGAAGCTGCAGGGGTATGAATTTGTCACCGTAACAGAACTTGCCCGACTCACGGGACAAGCCATAGAGCCGGGCAAGGTGTATATGCGATTTAGCTGAGTTCGTTTTCACCAATAACCACATCGTCGCTTTCACCGATGTCGAAGTAGACATCCAGCACGGAGCGGGCAATCTCACCCAGAGAGCTGCCGTGTCCTGCCTTCTCGCCGTAGACCACCACCGCAATCTGGGGGTCGTCCGCAGGGGCATAGCAGACAAACGCACCGTTGTCGGAGGAGTTTTTAATGCCGGTCTGGGCAGTACCGGTTTTGGCGCAGACGGTAACGGGGTAATTCTTGAAAATCTTATAGGCGGTACCGCCGGACTCATTGGCGCAGCGCTTCATGCCGGTGTGGACGGCGGTGTGGGCTTCGTCGGACATTTCCATTTCGCTGAGGATTTCCGAAGAATTTTCGTAGACCACTTCCTGATAATCCGAGGATACCACCCGGTCAAGGAAGGTCGCCTTGTAGCGGGTGCCTTGATTGACCAGAGTGGTCACATAGCTGCAAAGCTGCACCGGAGTGAATTTGTTTTCGGACTGACCGATGGAGGCGAGGACTTTATCACCGGTGTACCACTTTTCTCCGTTGTTCAGAGCCGCCTTGGTTTCGGCATTGGCACGGTGACCCAGTGCTTCGTACAGTTCCACACCGGTATACTCACCCAGACCCAGACTCTTGGCAGTCTGGTCAATGGTGTCTATGGTAAGACGGTCGCCCAGCTCATAGTAGAAGTAGTTGCAGGAGTATTTCAGCGCCTCGGTACAGTCGATCGAGCCGTGGGTATTGCCGCTGCTGGTATACTTCAGACATTTGGGGCTGAAGCCGGGGTATTTGGTAAACACACCCTTGTCATAAATGGGGGTGTACATTCCAATGGTTCCGGTGTTGATACCTGCCACAGTCATGGACATCTTGTAGGTAGAGCCGGGAGGATACGTTCCCTGCAGCGCCCGATTGAACATGGGCTGCAGGTCTGCCTCCAGCAGGTCATTGTAGTTTTCAAACAGAGTGGACAGATCGTAGGTAGGATAGCTGGCGCACACCAGCACCTGACCGGTTTTAATGTCCATTGCCACTACTGCGGCACCGCCGGCATCTCTGCCGTCTTCCTCGGGGTTTTTGTTGGGGTCACGGAGATTGGCTATGGTGATTGCCATGGCATCCTCCGCGGCGCTTTGCAGATTCAAATCCACGGAAACCTGCACATTCTGTCCGGCCTGAGGCTCGGTTTCGTAGTAGGAGCGTACCAGTGTGCCATCCTTGGTCATGACATCCACACGGGTGCCGTCGGTACCGTGGAGGTATTGTTCAAATGCCTGCTCGAAGCCGCTTTGACCAACCAGAGCGTCCAGAGAGTAGCCCTGCTCCTTGTAGGTTTCCCACTGCTTGGCATTCATAGCACCCACATAACCCAGAATGTGAGCGCCGTACTCGGTGTTATACTGCCGTACAGTGGCGGTTTCCACCTTCATGCCGGGGATGTTCAGCTCCAGCACCGCCGCAAGGGTATCGCTGGTGACGTCGGAGAGGAAGACGTAGTTGCTCAGATTGCCGATGGCGTAATTCCGCAAACTCAACTCATAGCGGATACCCAGCACCAGACGGGCATCCTCCTCGCTCCAATCCTCAGGGATGTTGTAGCTCTGACGGAGCTTTTCCATGAGCAGCGGTGCGGAGATATCCGAGTCCAGATTGTCACGGCGGATGAGAAACTCCTGAAAATAGCTTTGCCATGTGGCATTGTAATCGCTGAGGGTGTATTCGTAGGGTTGCTCTTTGGTAATGGGCAGATGCTCCGTATACTCGATGCCCCGTTCCTTACATAGCTGAACAAGCTGGTACAGCGTGTCGTTGGGGTTGGCGGAGCTGGTAAAAACATAATGGTTTAACACCAAATCATAGCTTGCCCGGTTGGTGACCAGGATATTGCCGTTGGTATCGAGAATGTTGCCCCGGGCAGCTTTTACCCGGGTACGGGTTTCAAAGGTAGTGATATTGTTGGTGTTTCCGCCGGTATCTATGATTTGCATACGGTACAGCTTGAAGCTGAAAAAGCCCACAATCAAGCAAAATACCAGCAGCACGATGCCGGCACGGACACGGGTTATTCTTTCCATGTTTCTCCTCCGATTTTTCCGATGGACAGAAGGATGGGGTAAACCACCGGCAGCACGACCAGTGTCAGAGCGGCGGTAATCAGAAACACCGGGAAACGGGCGCCCATGGTGTAGCCAAGAAATACGCCGATGCCAAAAATGGCGAGTTCATACAAAAACAGTCCCACCGTGCAGCACAGCATCAGGGAGGAAAAACCCTTCCGCAGATAGCCCTGCCGGAAAATCGCGGCAATCACGGACAGAAACGTAATCAGCACAATGCTGTAAGGCCCCGGTGCGGAGCCGGAAAACTGATAAATCACCGATGCGGTCAGCGCAAAGATACAACTGCTCTCCCCACCCTGAAGCACGCACACGGCAAAAATCAGCGCAGGCACCAAATCCGTAGTGCCGCCGAATACCGACACCCGGCTCATCACCACATCCTGCACAATCAGACCGATCAGGCATACCAGACTGTAAAGTGTCCAGCGCAGAACGGTCTGCCGCTGTTTTTTGGTCAGCAGCAGCTTGCCCAGCGTGTCGTTTCGGAAACGATCCGGGCGAAATTCCTGTTTTTTCATGGGGCTTACTCCTGCTCGTAGCCGGTGAGAATGAATACCTGCTCCAGATTTTCAATATCCGCCGCAGGCTTCAGAATTGCGTACTTGGCAACGCCGGTATCACCCATGCCGGCATCCACCACCGTACCCAAAACCAGATTTCGGGGGTATACGGTAGAGCCTGCGGTGACCACCTGATCGTTGTTGCGGATGATGGCGGAGCTGGGCAGATAGTTCATCCGCAGAAGTCCCTCGTTGCCGGTGGAATAGCCACCCTGCACCATGCCGCTGTAGCCGGTGGAGGCAATGGTGGCGCTGATTTCCAGAGAGGAGTCCAGCACCGTCTTAACCACGCAATAGTTACTTCCGGCTTCTGTGACCAGACCGACTACCTCACCGTTGCCGGTGATGGCACACATTCCTTCCTGAATGCCGGAGGCAGTGCCTTTGTCAATGGTGAAGGTGCTGTTCCAGTCCGTGGAGCTGCGGGAGATGATATAGCCGTCCACCAGCTCGTAATCCTCGTTTTCCTGCCGAAGTTCCAGCAAATCCCGAAGACGGTCATTTTCCCGGGAGATGGAGTCGGCAAGGCGGTTGTCCTCCTGCATCTGGGCAATCTGCTCCTTCAGCGCCTGATTTTCTGCCAGCAGAGCTTCATAGCGGAACATATAGTTGTAAATCTGCTCTGCCTGATCCGTCAGAGCGTTTGCCCCTGCGCGCAGGGGAGTCAAAACTCCCTGCACCACCAGATTGGGAATGCTTCTGCCGGTCAGACCGCTTGCCACCGCAAGACCGCCGGCAATCAGCAGCGCCAGGATCAAAACCACCCGAACACGGGTGCTGAAAAAATGTCTCATACCGTATCTCCCATCAGTTCCGGAGCAATCCGGGCAAGAATCCGGGACAGCCGACACACCGGAAGTCCCATGACATTGTAGTAATCTCCCTCCATTCGGGAGCAGAACAGCGCCGCACCACCCTGAATCCCGTAAGCACCGGCTTTGTCCATAGGCTCACCGGTGGCAACATAGGCATCAATTTCCCGATTGGAAAGGGAACGGAAGTGCAAGTCCGTCACTTCAGTACAGACTACCGCCTCTTGTCCACGAAGGACGGTCATGCCGGTCATCACCTGATGATCCCGTCCGGAGAGAAACCGAAGCATCTGTTTGGCTTCTTCCTCAGACCGGGGCTTTCCCAGCACCCGACCGTCGCAGACCACAATGGTATCCGCGGCAATTACCACGTCCTCCGGCGCATGGTTGATTGCCAGCGCCTTCAGACGGCTGACCCGTGCCACCTCGTCAGCCGGAGAGGCATGGGGATCCATGGTTTCATCAATATCCGCAACCCGAACCAGAAAGGGAATCCGGAACAAACCCAGCAGCTCCCTGCGCCGGGGGGATTGGGATGCCAAAATCAAATTCATAACGTTACCTCTTAATCCAGTCCCCGTAAATACAAGCCTCTGGTGCAGGCACCGGGGTCGAAGGGGGTGGGGTTTTCCCATGCGGAAAGCACCTGATCCACCTCCATGGGGTTTTCTGTGGTGAAATAGACTCGGGTTGCCCAAAGTCCCAGCTTCTGCAAATCTTTCTGCCGGTCAAGCCAGTAGAGTTTTTTGCCGTTGAGCAGGACGCTGCGGCAGGAGTCACCGTCCCGAATCACCGGGAAGTCCGCACCGGTTTTGTCCACCAGACGGGTGGTGCCGGTGTGACAACTGCAATCGCCGGTACGGTTGCGGAACAGACAGTTTTCCGTGACCATCAGAGGCAGCCGTCCGTAAATCAAAATCTCGCTGGGAACGGCTTTGCTGATGTCCCGAACCTGGGGCAGCGTCATTTCAAAACTCAAAGCTACGGAAGCCAGCTCCAGCTCCTTGCAGGTATTCATGGCGGTGGAATTGTAAACATTCAGACCGAAATCGCCGTGGATTTCCATGCCTGCTTCCCGGGCAGGAATCAGCAGACCCAGATTGCCCACCAGAACGTTGCGGATGCCAAAGCTGCGAAGCTCCTTGAGCATTTTTCCAATCCGCTCAAGGTCGGCATCGTGGCAAATTCTCGGCAGCACCGCCGCGACTGTGGTACGCCGGGTCAGCTCCCGACAAAATCTTTGGTCTGCCAGCAGCAGATGCGCCGGCACATAGAGGAAGGAAGGGTTCATCCGGAGCAGCTTTGCCGTAACCTGCTCCGGACGGGTAATCTGCACTGTCAAAGAAGGTGCGCTGCGGAAGCCGGAAAAATGAATCACCCGTCTGGGCTTGTGCAGTACCGGAACTTCTCTTCTTGCCCGCAGAGCGGTGAGCTGGTCCAGCGCATCCCGACGCAGAGCGTTGATGGCGGCAGCGGACAGCGTCAGACCCGGCGCAATCTGGGCGGTAACCCCCTCACAGCGGTAGGGGGTGCCGCCGGTTTTGGAAATCCGGGCGGCAAACAGCTCCTCGGAAAGAGGCAGACGACGGGCAGCCTCCGGCCGCTGACCGGTAACGGTGCATTGCCGTCCCTGAGCATCGGTGACGGTGAGGGTGCTACCCTCCTCGTCAATCACAGCGCTGAAGGTCACCGGAACCAGAGGGTTTTCCACCGCGTCGTAAGTCTGGCGAATCTCCTTGAGCCATGCGGCATCTTCTTTGTCACTGCGGATGCCGAACATATTCGGGCCGGGGGCGGCATTATAGTAACCGTCGGTAAAGCCCTGACGGTTGAAGGCAGTCATCAGGGTATCCACCATGCTTCGGGTGACCTTGCCGGTGTCCAGTGCCTGACGGTAGACCGCGGTTACGGCAGCGACGTATTCGGGGCGCTTCATTCTGCCCTCCAGCTTGATGGAGGCTACCCCCATCTGCCGCAGCTCCTGCAGATAGCCTACCAGACAGTTGTCCTTCAGGCTCAGAGGATAGCGGTTTTCCCAGCGGCTGTAGCCATAGCTTTGGCGGCAGGGCTGGGCGCAGCGTCCCCGATTGCCGGAGCGCCCACCGATGGCGGCGGAGAGGTAGCATTGTCCGGAATAGCACATACAAAGAGCGCCATGGGCAAATACTTCAATTTCAATGGGAGAATTGGCGGTGATGTAACGGATTTCCTCCCGACTCAGCTCCCGGCTCAGTACTACCCGGCTCATGCCCCATGCGGCACACAGCAAAACTCCCGGCAGGGAGTGAATGGTCATCTGGGTAGAGCCGTGGATGCTTACGTTGGGCGCAATTTGCTTACACAGCCGCACCACACCCAAATCCTGCACAATAAAGGCGTCCACACCGCAGGAGGCGGCATGACGGATGAGAGCGCAGACATCCTCGGTCTCCTTGTCGGAAACCAGAGTATTCAGAGTCAAATGGACAGCGACCCCACGGACGTGGCAGTATTTCACCGCCTCGGCAAGGGTCTGGGGGGTGAAGTTCTTGGCACTTTGACGGGCATTAAAAGTACCACACCCCAAATATACGGCATTGGCGCCATTTTGAACCGCGGCTTTCAGGGCTTCCATGGACCCAGCCGGGGATAATAATTCCAACATATCGATACACTCCGTGTATTAAGGTATATTTGGAACCATTATAACACAGTTTGCTTCCCACGGCTACCCCGGCAAAAGAAAATTAACAAATAAAAATCCCGCATAATTCAGGGAATTTTTCCATATGTCCATGATATCCTTGACAAAATGGCAGTGGGTTTGATATTATTGTTAACTGAGGTGATACACCGTGGAAGATTTGCGATTTATGGAGGAAGCGCTGAAGCTTGCCGCCGAAGCTGCCGAAGACGGGGAAGTCCCCGTAGGCTGTGTCATTGTCCGCCACGGTGAGATTGTGGGCAGAGGGCGAAACCGTCGGGAAACCGGAAAAACCGCCTTAGGTCACGCAGAATTGGATGCCATTGCCGATGCCTGCGCCAAGCTTGGCGGCTGGCGGCTGTGGGATTGTACTTTGTATGTCACCTTAGAGCCTTGCCCCATGTGCGCCGGTGCCATTATCAACGCCCGAATTCCCCGGGTGGTCTATGGCACATCGGACAAAAAAGCCGGTTCCTGCGGCTCTGTCTGTAATCTGTTTTCCATGAACTATAACCACCACCCTCAGGTGGTTTCCGGTGTTATGGAGGAAGAATGTGCCGCGCTTCTCAAGGATTTTTTTGAAAAGCTGCGGCTGACCCTCCGGGAACGCCCCAAGTGGCGGCGTCCTACCAACTAATCAAGGAGTTTCGTTATGAATTTGAAAAATAAACCGATGCGTGCCGTCGCCCTCGGAGTTTTGCTGGCGGTGCTGCTGCGGATGATTTTCTCTCTGGCATTGGGAAATGTGTGGGAGATTTTTTCCCAGCCCAAGCTGGCATCCTTCTTAATTCAGTCGGAAAGCGGAAGAGAGCCTCCTGAAACCACCGCACCGGTCACCACCCAACCCACCACCGAGCCTACCGAGCCTCCCACCACCGAGCCGGTGACAGAGCCGACCCTTCCTCCCGTTACCGTTCCTCAGGACTCTGCCCTGCTGACGGAGGAAGACGTTGCCTACGTGGAGATGCATTACTCCGCTTCCCGTAATCCGGATATTGAAGCCCTGCTGACCAAGCCTCTGATGTGGAACCTCACCGGAGAGGATCCGGCGGTGCTGATCGTTCACACCCACGGTACGGAAGCCTTTACCCCCACGGAGGACAGAACTTATGAGGAAAACGGCGGTGAATTCCGCACCACCGATGACCGGTACAACATGATTTCTGTGGGCGATGAGCTGACCCGCCTGCTGGAGGAGGCAGGCATCAACGTTGTCCATGACCGTACTTACTACGATTATCCGGACTACCTCGCTGCCTACGATAATGCCCGTGAGGGCACAAAGGATATGCTTGCCCAGTACCCCACGGTGAAGCTGGTGATTGACCTCCATCGGGATGCGGCAGAATATGCCGACGGTACACAGTGGGCGACTTCTGCCACCGTCAACGGAGAAAAATCCGCTCAGGTGATGTTCGTGCTGGGTACGGACAGCTATTATAACCACCCCAACTGGCAGGAAAATCTGAGTGTCGCCCTGAAGCTCAATGCCCTGATGGAAAAATCCCACCCCGGTGTTACCCGACCCATTGACCTGCGGAAGCAGCGGTTCAATCAGGATCTGACCACCGGTGCCATGATTGCGGAAATCGGCGCGGCAGGCAATACCCATGAAGAAGCAATGAATGCCATCTCCGTCCTGGCAGAAGCGATTATCCTTCTCGCCCACGGAGCAAATCAGTAAAATAAAAACACATCCACCAAAGCTCCCGGTGGATGTGTTTTTTTGTTTGAAAGGAAGGAAAATTGTTGTTTAACTTACAACACAGGCGACTTGGCTCTCCCTTTGGGAGAGCTGGCACGCCGTAAGGCGTGACTGAGAGGGCAATCAGAAAAATGTTAGAATTTTTCTGATTTTCAGGAAAATGTGTCGTTAT
>JAFULI010000037.1 GCA_017473455.1 Oscillospiraceae bacterium | reverse complement strand
GGATCCCACCAAGGTGGATCGCTCCGGTGCCTACATGGCCCGTTATATGGCAAAGAATGTGGTGGCTGCAGGCTTGGCAGAAACCGCCCAGGTGCAGCTTGCCTATGCCATCGGCGTGGCAGAGCCCGTTTCCGTCCGTGTGGACAGCTACGGTACCGGTGTCATTTCCGACGAGGCGATGACCGCATTGCTTCGCAAGACCTGCGACCTGACCCCCGGCGGAATCATCCGTAAGCTGGAGCTGCGCCGTCCCATCTATGCCCCCACCGCTGCTGTCGGACATTTCGGTGTTGCCGACCGCCCCTGGGAGCAGACCGATTTGGCTGACACCCTGAAGACTCTGGCAGGTATCTAATATAATAACCGGCGGAAGTCTGAACTTCCGCCGGCTTTTTATTCAATTGTACCGCCGCCAATAACGGTGTCCCCGTCATACAGCGCAACAATCTGCCCGGGTGTGATGGCACGTTGGGGTTCGTCGAATACCACCCGAACCTTCCCGTTTTCCTCCGGATATGCTGTCGCCGGCTGCTCAAGCTGTCGGGAACGGGTCTTGGCAAGACATCGCAGGGGAGAAGTGAGGGAAGGGAAGGGAAACCAGCTCCAATCCCCGGCAATCAGCTCTGTGCTGTAAAGGGCTTCATTGGGACCTACGGTGACGGTGTTCTTCTTCATATCCTTGCCGCAGACGTATACCGGTGTGCCCATGGCAAGCCCCAGTCCTTTCCGCTGACCCAAAGTGTAGGCAACAGCCCCCTGATGCTGTCCCACCGTCTGACCCGAAAGATCAAGAAAATCACCGCAAGCGTATTCTCTTCCAGTAAACTGCCGTAAAAATGTCACATAATCTCCGTTGGGCACGAAGCAAATGTCCTGACTGTCTTTCTTTTTGGCGGTGAGGAAACCCTGCTGCGCCGCAATTTCCCGAACCTCCTCCTTGGTCAACGCACCGAGGGGGAACCGCACCCGTGAGAGCTGCTCCTGGGTCAGAGTGGCAAGAAAATAGCTCTGATCCTTCTGAGGGACGGCAGCCTTCTTCAGAAGATACCTGCCGTTATTCGCAGTGACTGAGGCATAGTGACCGGTGACAATGGTTCCGCAGCCCAAGGTCTGTGCCATTTGGGGGAATGCGCCGAACTTCAGGTGGCGATTGCAGTCAACACAAGGATTGGGAGTCAGACCGGCTTCGTAGCATCGGACGAATTTCTCCAATACCTGTTCCCGAAAAAGTGCCTGACAGTCAAAAATATGAAACTCCATTCCCAGTCGTCGGGCAACGGCACGGGCATCCTCGATTTCCTGCGCCGGCTGATATAGATGCATGGTACCGCCGACACACTCATATCCTTCGGACATGGTTAAAAAGGCGGCAACCGAACTGTCAACACCGCCGCTCATGGCAATCAGAGCCTTCTTTTCAGATGACATAGGAGCCTCCTTGTAATTATTCTGGGGGTATTGTACCACATTCCTATCGGGAACGCAACGAGTTTTCTACATATGGTGTATTTTACATAACAAAAACACAAAACGTTGTAAAACCGGGAAAACCGTCGTGTTTTGTAAATTATGAACAACTTTTAAGGAAAGAAATCGGTAACAAAAATGACAATTTCTTTTCTCTGGGGGTTGCAAATCATGGGAAGCTCTGCTATAATGTTATCCATGAAAAATTGTGATTAAGGAGAATGCTGCCTATGAACAAGAAGGTATTGTGTTTGTGTCTGGCTGCGATTTTGCTGGTGGGCGTAATTGCCATTGTGCCGCTGTCGAGCCGTGCAGCTTCCGACATGGAGGCAAGTGAGGATTTTATTGCCCTTCTGAAGCAGTTTGAGGGATTTTCCGGGACACCATATCTGGATTCCGATGGGCTTCATACCATCGGCTACGGTACCCGCTGCCCCGAAGAACTGGTTGAGCAGTATATGGAAACTCCCATGACAGAGGAGGAAGCGGATGCAGAGCTTCGTCTGAAGCTGGATGAGTACGAGCAGTCCGTGAACAGCTTCATCGACCGCCACAGCCTGACTTATACGCAGGGTCAGTTCGATGCGGTGATGTCTTTGGTTTACAACTGCGGTGCCAGCTACCTGAAGACAGGCTCTACCCTGATTCGTGCCCTGACCGGTGGTGCGGAAGGGAACGAGCTGATTTATGCTTTCACCATTTATTCCATGTCCGGCGGCTCCCGGAGCATCGGTCATATCAAGCGCCGTCTGTCTGAGGCGAATATGTACCTCAATGCCGCTTATGCCCGTACTGCTCCCGACAATTTTACTTATGTTCTTTACGATGCCAACGGCGGCAGCCTGAGTACCTACAATGTTCAGGGTTACGATAGTGATCTGACGGCGGAACCTGTGGTTCAGGCTACATATGCAGGTTATACCTTCCTCGGTTGGTTTACTGACCGCACCGGCGGTGAGCAGGTGACGGTGCTGAATGCCGATACCAAGGGCAAGACCCTGTATGCCCAGTGGCAGATTGATCCTGAGCAGGTTCCCTCCGACGATGAGGCAACCGACGATTCCGTAACCGACTCCACCACCGCTGAGCCTAAGCCTACCGAGCCCAAGCCCACCGAGCCGACAACCACGGTACCTCCCACCACGAAGCCTGCCCCGGTGGAGCCTCCCAAGCCCGTTGAGCCGGAAGTTCCCAATGGCACTCCCATTGATGCGGTGAAGGTTACGGTGACCAGCGATGTGGTCAATGTCCGTAAGGGCCCCGGCTTGAAGTTCACCATCATCGGCAGCGTGGTCAAGGGCAATCAGGTCACGATTACCGCGACCTACAGTGCGGATAACTACACTTGGGGTAAATTTGACCGTGGCTGGCTCTGCCTGGACAATACCAACTATGCCGAGGCAATCAAGCCTCCGGTGCAGGAGCCTGAAAAGGAGCCTGAGAAGGAACCCGAGAAAGAGCCTGAAAAAGAACCCGAGAAGGTCTACGAAACCGTTACCAAGACCTATGCCACCATTATCAAGACGAATACGCTGAATGTTCGTAAAGTTCCGGACGGCGCCATTGTCGGCACCTTGAAGCTGGGGCAGAAGGTTGAAATTCTGGAGCAGAAGATGGTAGCAGGACGCTTGTGGGGCCGCTACTCCGGTGGTTGGATCTGCCTGCGTACCTATGCCAAGCTGGAAACCGTTACTGAAAAGGTTGAGGTTACCAAGCCCAGCACCGGCACTACTACCAAACCCGACACCGGTACTACTACCAAGCCCGACACTGGTACTACTACCAAACCCGACACCGGTACTACTACCAAGCCCAACACCGGCACGACTACCAAGCCCACCACGGTTACCAAGACTTATGCCACCATCATCAAGACCGACACGCTGAATGTCCGTAAAGTTCCCGATGGTGCTGTTGTCGGCAAGCTGAAGCTGGGCGACCGTGTGGAAATTCTGGAGCAGAAGACCGTTGCCGGCCGTCTGTGGGGCCGCTACTCCGGCGGCTGGATCTGCCTGCGTACCTACGCTAAGGTAGAGAAGGTAACGGAAACCGTGAACGTTCCCACTACCCCCAGCACTCCCACCACCCCCAGCACCCCCACTACTCCCTCTAAGCCCACCACTCCCGAGAAGGAGCCTGAGGTTACGGTTACCATCACCAAGACTTATGCCACCATCATCGGTACTGACACCCTGAACGTCCGTGTTATTCCCGACGGTGCTACTTGCGGCAGACTGAAGCGTGGTCAGAAGGTGGAAATTCTGGAGCAGAAGACCGTGAATGGTCGTCTGTGGGGTCGCTACTCCGGCGGCTGGATCTGCCTGCGTACCTATGCCAAACTGGAAACTGTCAAAGAAACTGTCAAGCAGGAGGATGTAAAGCTGCAGACCGGTAAGATTACCGCAAGCTGCCTGAACGTCCGTGCCAATGCCGGCACCAACCACGCCATCGTAGATCAGCTCTACCGTGGTGAAACCGTAGTCATTCTGGAGAAAAAGACTGTCGGCGGCACCGTTTGGGGCCGCATCGAGCAGGGCTGGATTTCCATGGATTACGTTGCCTGACAGAATACAAACGCAAATGACCTGCCCGTTTTTGGGCAGGTCATTTTTTGGTTAAAAATATCAAAAATGGTATTGCGCTTTTGTGCATACTGTGCTATAATTGGGCACTGTGTCGGAAAACACGAATGTTTACTGTTAATTTTGACGACGAGGGAGATAGCACATATGGCAGCACATCGTCATCCTGCCCGCGCTTATGCCGGGGTGGGAAATGTCCACAGCGGATGGGCAGTATGGGACTTGTTCGCAAGAAAACTCATGGCGTTTATGAAAGCCCATGTTGTCATGCTGGTTGCATTTGCAGCGGCAGTCGTAACCACGGTACTGGTGCCTGTAGATGCGAAGTATTTGGGATATTTCGATTTTAAGACCCTTTCCTGTCTGTTTTGCGTTCTTGCTGTGGTATGTGCGCTGAAGAACATTCAGTTCTTTTACATCCTTGCCAGAAAGCTGGTGCAATGCTTCCGTAACGCACGGCTGAGTGTTTTGGCGCTGGTGTATATTACCTTTATCGGTTCTATGCTCATTGCCAATGACATGGCATTGCTTACGTTCCTGCCTTTGGGTTATTTCGTTCTTTCCACCACCGGGAAGACAAAGTATATGGCATTTACCTTCATCATGCAGAACATTGCCGCCAATCTGGGAGGTATGCTCACACCTTTTGGAAATCCCCAGAACTTGTATCTGTATACCAAGTTCTCCATTCCCAATCTGGAATTCATGGGGATTATGCTGCTGCCGTTTGTGGTATCTGTTGTACTGATTACGGCATGCTGCCTGCTGTTTGTCAAACCTGAGCCGTTGGCAATGCCCGATGCTCCCGTCCGTCTGCCCGTTAAAAGAACGGTGCTGTATTTAGCTCTGTTTGCTTTGTCCATCGCCATCGTATTCCGTGGCATTCCCTATGGAGTCGGTTTGGTGGTAATTCCGGCAGCGCTGCTGTTTTTGGATCGGAAAGCGTTGAAGATGGTGGATTACCCGCTGCTCCTTACCTTTGTCTTTTTCTTTGTCTTCGCCGGTAACATGGCAAGACTGGATGGGGTACGCAGCCTTCTGTCAGGCTTGCTGGAAAAGAATACGCTGCTGTTCAGCGTTCTTTCCTGCCAGTTTATCAGCAATGTTCCTTCTGCCATTTTGCTTTCTCAGTTCACGGAAAACTACCCAGACTTGCTGGTTGGTGTGAATATCGGTGGTACGGGTACTCTGATTGCCTCTCTTGCCAGTCTGATTACCTTCAGCGAGTATACAAAGCACAATCCTAAGAAGACCGTTTCCTACATTCTGCAGTTCTCTGCATTCAACTTCGGGTTCCTGATTATTTTGACCGCAATTATGATGGTATTCTAAGAAAAACACCTCTGTTCGTCGGGAACAGAGGTGTTTTTTAATCCTTTTTGTTCAGCTTACGCTTTTTGCCGTCAGGGCCTACAATGTAGGTGCTTTCCAGTTGACCGACCAGATTTGCCTTAACGGAATCAATGTAAATTCTCCGCAGGGCATCCCGCTCGGCGGTTTCCTCTATGGTCAGCGGCTGGGTCTTAGCCTTTCTTGCCAGAGCGTTGATCCGTGCGATGACGTCGTCCATTTTCATACTTTCAGCCATATTGCTACTCCTTATACATAGCGGTGGATGACCACCGAAATTCTGTCTTTTCTTGTCTGACCGTTAATCCGGTACAGTTTTATCTTGCCATACCCCCGAAGGGAGATTTCCGAACCTTCCGTAATCATTCTGTCCGGTTTCTCGCAGGGCAGTCCGTTGACGGCGGCTTTTCCGGCAGCAATCTGTCCGGCGGCAAGACCTCTGCTGATGCGAAAACCGGAACTGAGGATGCTGTCCAACCGAAGGGATGCCACCGTGTCCCGAATTTCCCGAACCTCAGGCTCCGGTACAGACACATCACCCAGGGGGATTTGTGTCAGCCTTACCTTTACCCGACCTGCCTGAGTAAAATTTTGCAGCAGCCACGGGGCGATTTCTTCCGTTACAAAAAAATCGCATTGCCCATCGCCAACACAGATATCGCCCACAGTTTCCCGTTTTACTCCCATTCCCATCAACGCGCCAAGAAAATCCCGATGGGTCAAACTGTCCCCCTGATAGAACTGCGCCCTAAGACACACTACGGGAGAACCTTCCTCCATCAGACAGTCTGCCTCCATGTATTCCGGTAAATAACAAAGCATCTGCCGTTGAGCGCCCTCGTAGCCGCCGAAGGGGTACAGTCCTTCCGGTTCTCCGAAGAGAAACCGTGCCATTTCCAGCTCCCGTGGCGAAAGAAATCCGGAGTTTGCCGGAATGCATCGGGTCATGCCGGTGTTGATTTTATCCCATAGCTTAGCCAGTAAATAACGGTCTTCAGGATTCTGGGCAATCTTGTCGATGTTATCTCGTTTCATTGTATCACCGATGGTATTATACCATAGCTTTTTGTGAATGCAAGGAAGTTTTTCTTGTCAGTGGGGAAAGAGTAAGGTATAATGGGGAAAGAAAGTTGGTGAAAGCATGATTATCTGTGTGATTGGTGGCGGTGCTTCCGGTATGGCGGCGGCGCTGGCGGCTTCGGAAAATCCGGACAATCAGGTAGTTTTATTTGAACGTCAGGCAAGACTGGGAAGAAAACTCCAAGCTACCGGCAACGGTCGATGCAACCTGACAAATGTCAATATGTCCTCCAGCCACTACCACGGAGACAATCCGGAGTTTTCTCAAATCCCATTGTCGGCATTTTCGGTGACAGAAACTTTGAACTGGTTTCGGCGCTTGGGACTGTTCACAGTTGCCGAGCCTTCCGGACGGGTGTATCCCTATTCCGATCAGGCTAACTCGGTGTCGGATGTGTTGCGGTTTGCTCTGGACAGACCAAATATCCGTCTGGTTACCGGTACGGAGGTTACCCGAATTCACCGCCGTGAGGAGGGCTTTTGTGTTGAGGGGGTGGACTGTCAACGGGTCATTGTTGCCTGCGGCGGACTTGCCGGCACGAAGCTGGGAGGCTCCATGTCAGGCTACCGGCTGCTTCGCAATCTGGGGCATCATGTTACCAAACTCCGCCCGGCGCTGGTTCAGCTCAAAGCAGCCTGGAGCGGCTGTGCAGCTTTGAAGGGTGTTCGCTGCAATTGTCATGTGCAAATTCTTCATGATGGCATTCTTCATTCCCAAAGCACCGGTGAACTGCAGTTTACTGAGTACGGTCTTTCCGGCCCTGTGATTTTTGAAGTCTCCCGGGATGCGTGTCAGGGGAGCGGTGAATGGGTCTGCCGTATGAATTTCCTGCCGTCGTTTACGGCTTCCGAACTTGAGGAAGAACTGTACCGCCGCAGAGAAACCGCGCTGAGTACCGATGATTTGCTCACCGGTATCCTGCATAACCGTTTGGGCAGGGTTTTGACCAAAGCTGCCGGTATCCCCGGCGGACAGTCGGTGTCTTCCTTGGCGGATACCCAATTGACAGCCTTGGTGGGGATTGTCCGCTGCCTTGAAATTCCACTGAGCGAAACCCTTGGCATGGACAGCGCGCAGGTTACCGCCGGTGGCATTGTCACCGATGAATTTGATCCCCAAACCATGGAAAGCCGTTTGGTACCCGGACTGTATGCCTGCGGCGAGGTACTGGACGTGGACGGTGACTGCGGTGGATACAATTTGCAATGGGCGTGGAGTTCCGGAGTGTGCGCCGGACGTCACGCAGGAAAGGAAATGTTATGATCCGAATTCGGGATATTATCTTGCCCCCGGAGCATAATGAGCATCAGCTAATCTATGAAGCGGCAAAGCTGCTGAAGGTATCGGCATCGGCAATTCGTTCTTTGCGTCTGGTGCGCCGCTCGGTGGATGCCAGAAAGAAGCCGGATGTCCGTTTGGTCTATACCGTGGACGTTCAGCTTCAGGGGAATGAAACAAAGATACTCAAGCAAAGCGGCTGTAAACGTGCCGCCATTGCGCCCACGGTATTTTACCGTGTCCCGAAGGCTGCGTGGGATTTGCCCTGCCGCCCGGTGGTGGTGGGCTTTGGACCTGCCGGAATGTTTGCCGCGCTTGTGCTGGCAATTGCCGGGCAAAAGCCTTTGGTTTTGGAACGTGGTGACGATGCTGTGACCCGCCATGAAAAGGTGGAGCAATTCTTCGCAGGCGCTGAGCTGGACCCGAAAAGCAATGTCCAGTTTGGCGAGGGCGGTGCCGGAACGTTTTCCGACGGCAAGCTCAATACCGGTGTGAACAACCCCAGAATTGGGTGGATTTTGGAGCAATTGGTGGCAGCCGGAGCAGGGGAGGACATTCTCTACGATGCCAAGCCCCATGTCGGCACGGATGTTTTGCTGACTGTGGTGCAGAATATCCGTAAACGAATTATCAGCTTAGGCGGTGAAGTCCGCTTCCGTACGCAGGTCACGGGTATTTGCAGGGAAGGTGACCGCCTGACCGCATTGGTTACCGAGTGTGGAGAAATAATACCTTGTACCCATGCTGTCTTTGCCATCGGGCATTCTGCCCGGGATACCTTTGAGATGCTTCTTTCCGAGGAGATCCCCATGGAGCCGAAACCTTTTTCCATGGGTGTCCGGATTGAGCATCCCCAGTCTTTGATTGACAAGGCGCAGTACGGCTTGGAGAACCACGCCCTGCCACCGGCAGATTATAAGCTGGTGCGGCATTTGCCGGATGAAACGGTGTATACCTTCTGTATGTGTCCCGGTGGCTATGTGGTGGCGGCAGCTTCTGAAAAGGAAGGCGTGGTTACCAACGGCATGAGCTGTGCGGCACGGGACGCAGAGAATGCCAATGCCGCTCTGCTGGTGACCCTGAACCCTGAGGACTTCCCCTATGATGGGCCTCTGGGCGGTGTGCAATGGCAGCGGCAGATTGAGCAGGCAGCCTATCGGATTGGCGGCTACCGGGCGCCGGCGCAGCTTGTGGGAGATTTTCTTGCGGACAGACCCAGTACCGCACCGAAAAGTGTGATGCCGACCTACCGCCCCGGTGTTACCTGGTGCGACCTGCGGCAGGTACTGCCTGAAAAGATCACCACTGCTTTGAAAACAGCAATCCCGGAGCTGGAACGCAATCTCAGAGGCTTCTCCTGCCCGGATGCGGTGCTGACCGCCCCGGAAACACGGAGTTCTTCTCCGGTGCGTATTGTTCGGGGAGAAGACCGCCAGAGCGCTCTGAAGGGATTGTATCCCACCGGAGAAGGTGCCGGCTACGCAGGCGGCATCATGTCCGCAGCCATTGACGGTATGTTGACCGCCGAAGCAATCATTAACCAATAAAAAGACAAGCCTTGCGTTTGCGGCAAGGCTTGTCTTTTATCTTAGCCAGAAGTAAAGAACCAAAGCAAAGAGAATTTGCGCCGCCAGAATCAGCGGCACACCCACGGTGAATTTGGGGTGTTTTGTTTTGTGGCGGAAGGTGTACATACCCAGTAAAGCACCGATGCTGCCGCCGATGGCGGCACTGCCCATCAGAGTGGCTTCGGAAATCCGCCACTTCTTTTTTCGGGCTTTCTGTTTGTCAACGAGCATAAGAACAAAACTCACCGCATTGACTATTATCAGATAGAACAGTAAATACTTCATAATAGAATCCTTTCTGGAGGGATGGTATGAAACGACTATTGCTTTGCCTGCTGATGATGGGTCTGCTCTCCGGCTGTGCCGTGACGGAAACCTTTGAAACTGTGGACGACGAATGGGCGCAAAGTGTTGTGGCACCGATGGAGGAGTTGAGTTTTTCCATGCCGAAGGATGCCGCACAGCAGACGGTGGAGGATGGAAGCGGCAATCGGCTGTATCTGTGTGACGGGTATACCCTTGCGGCTCAGACCTTTCCTTCCGGAGATACGGACGGCACCATTCGCAATCTGTGCGGCTATGACCGGGACAGCCTGACGGTGCTATCCACCCGTCTGGGGGAGCATAAACGTCACGATTGGGTCTGGTGTGCCGCGGGAGAAGGGGGCGAACAGTTGGGACGTGCCGTGCTGGTGGATGACGGAAATTATCATTACTGCCTGAGTGTTATGGCGGATGCCGCTGTTTGCGGTACTTTGCAGACAGTCTGGGACGGGATTTTTGCCTCTGTTGCGTTGGAAGGTTAATCCCCATACTGCCCGGAAGCTTCCTGACAAAGGGCTTTGCAGGCATCAATTGCGCTTTGCGGGTAGAGAATTTTTGCTTTTTCCCCGAAGCCGATGACCCAGCTCAAAAACATGGGAGAGAGTGCAACCTTTACCGTGAAGTTGAAATGCAGTCCGTCAGGCTCCGGGATCAGCATGGTATCGATGCCAAAGCGGTCAAT
This sequence comes from Oscillospiraceae bacterium, assembly GCA_017473455.1. Classification (GTDB taxonomy): domain Bacteria; phylum Bacillota; class Clostridia; order Oscillospirales; family Oscillospiraceae; genus Faecousia. The sequence continues at coordinate 10,258 of JAFULI010000037.1, read as the reverse complement.
GACCACATTGGTAAGCTCTTTGTGAAACAGCAGTTTTACGCTGACCATATCACCGGAGAACATCTGGAAAAGCTGATTGGCGTGGTCGTTGAAGGCTTTTCCCGTCAACTCAGGGCAGGGAATACGGGGAATGTCCAGAATTTCAATGTGGCTCATTCGGTCGACCCGGTAGGAGGTTACACCGTGCCGCTCAGACCATGCCAGCAGATAGCAGTTATCGTTGTCCTGACAAAGCCCGTAGGGACTTGCGGAATAGGGACGTTCCCGATACCGCCGCTGTCCGGAAATGTCGTAGTCAAAATAGCGGAAGGTAATCTGCATCCCTGCAGCAATGGCCTCCTGAATGGTATCGACGTTGTAGTAAATGGTTTCATTCATGCTCTTGACCCGACCGGACACACGGACATCCCGACGTACCAGACTGGCATCCCGGATGCTGCATTGAGCACAGAGCTTCTCAATCAGCTCCCGGGATTTCTTTTCGGTCAGATAACGGCTGGACTGTACGGCATCAATCAGCAGCTTCAGTTCGGAAAGCTCAAAATTTCGGGAGGCGATATAGTAACCGCCGTTTTTACCGGGGAGGGAAATGATGTCAACTCCGTAGTCCTGCAAGGCAGCGATGTCGGAGTAAACGGTTTTTCGGTCGCAGGAAATTCCATGGCGGGACAACATCGCAATCAGCTCTGCTGCCCGTACCGGCTTTCCTTCGTGGGAGTTGCGCTCCAGATAATCCCGGATGTACAGAATTTTTACTTTTTGGTTGTCGGATTTCGGCATAAGACCAACCTCCATATGCAGCTTGGTTATACTATATCACACTTTTTTTCTTAAGGAAATGGTAATTTGCTTTTTTTGCCCTTGTGTGGTATGCTATAGCCAAAAAGGAGATGAAAGAATGTTGTATCTGGGATGTCACCTGAGCGCGTCGGCTGGGAATCTGGCAATGGTTCGGACTGCCGCTACCATCGATGCCAATACCTTCGCTTTCTTTACCCGAAACCCCAGAGGCTCCCGGGCAAAGCCTCAGGATCCGGCAGATTGCGCTGCCGCTATGGAAGAAATCCACCGTCTGGGCTTCGGGCCTCTGGTTGCCCATGGGTCGTATACCATGAACCTTTGTACGGCTGATCCCGGGGCACGGGAATTTGCGGCTCAGGTTCTGGCAGAGGATTTGCAGCGAATGGCAGCACTGCCGGGGCAGTATTATAATTTCCATCCAGGCAGTCATGTGGGGCAGGGAGTGGATGCCGCCGTAGAGCAGATTTCCAACGCACTGAAAGCCGCAATGGCACTGGATTATCCCGTCACCGTCCTGCTGGAAACCATGGCAGGTAAGGGCAGTGAGGTGGGCGGACGTTTTGAAGAACTGAAAGCCATCATCGACGCTGTGGGAAGAGAGGATCTGGGTGTCTGTCTGGACACCTGCCATGTCTACGATGCCGGCTATGACATCGTGAATGATCTGGACAGTGTTCTTGAAGAGTTTGACCGGATTGTGGGCATCCACCGCCTGAAAGCGCTCCACTTGAACGATTCCAAGAATCCCTTCGCCAGCCATAAAGACCGGCATGAATGCATTGGCGCAGGCTCTCTGGGGCTGTCCACTTTCGAAGCCATTATCAACCATCCGGCACTTCAGGGGAAACCTATGATCCTGGAAACCCCGAACGAACTGCCCGGCTATGCCTCGGAAATCCGTACCCTGCGGAGTTTGTACCGGCAGTAAATCATTCATAATACAAAAGAAGGAGGTGAAGCCATGTCCGACTTCATCCAAACCCTGACCGGTGCGCAGGAAACCTTTGTCAATGTCTACCTTGCGGTGATGCGGTTCGCCGCTCCAATTTTGGCGCTGATATTGCTGTGGCGGTGCTGTAAGCCCCTGCTGACCTTCCGACGTGAGCCGGAAATCTGGGCATGGCTGTGCCTGAGCAATGGGGACAAGCTCCCTATTACCCATTGGGAAAACACCATTGGCAGACATAAGCGCTGTGATATTCTCATTGATTTTCCTACCGTATCCCGAAACCATGCGGTTTTGACCCGGTATGATGACGGAAGCTGGTCTATTACCGATACCCACTCCAAGGACGGTGTGACGGTCAACGGCAAAAAGGTACGCATCTGCGCCCTGAATGAAGGGGATGTCATCAGTATCGGCGGTGTGGAGATGCAGCTTCAGCCCATTACCCACCGTCAGGAGGTGCGGCTTTCTCAGCTTCGCACCCGTTCCAGCGGCATGGAGAATGTGACCAATTTGCTGCTGCTTTCTATCTTTCAGGCATTGACCTGCATCGGTTTTCTGATGGGCGGTAATCTGGAAAATGCCACACCGATCCTTTTTGGCTTTGGTGGCATTATGCTGATCCAATGGCTGCTGCTGATATTCTGCTTTATCATTCGCCGACCTGCCTTTGAGGTGGAAACCGTAGCGTTCTTTCTGTGTACGATGGGTATGGCTGCAATTGCTACGGTTAAGCCGGGAGAAACGGTGAAGCAGCTTGTGGCAATGGTCATGGGCATTGCGGTATTTCTGACTGTAGGCTGGTCTATGCGGGACTTGGAACGGGCCAAAAAGATGCGCTATGTGGCGGCGGTGCTGGGCATTGCTCTGCTGGGCGTGACGCTGGTTTTCGGACGGGAGTATTACGGTGCGAAAAACTGGCTGGTAATCGGGCCGCTGTCCATTCAGCCCTCTGAGCTGAGCAAGGTGTGCTTTGTCTATGTGGGAGCATCCACCATGGACAGACTCCTCAACAAGCGTAATCTCATATCCTTCATTGCCTACACTTTGGGTGTGTGCGGATGCCTTGCCCTGATGAACGATTTCGGCACAGCACTGATCTTTTTCTGTGCGTTTCTTATGATTGCGTACCTGCGCTCCGGCAGTGTGGGTACCATCGGACTTGCGGTGACGGCTCTGGGCTTTGCCGGTGTCATTGCGGTGAAAATTGCGCCCCATGCCTTGCGGCGGTTTGCCTCCTGGCGGCATATCTGGGAAGATCCTTTTGGCGCAGGCTTCCAGCAGACAAGAGCCTTGATGTGCATTGCCTCCGGTGGCTTGTTCGGCATGGGTATTGGTAAGGGATGGCTGAAAAATGTCTTTGCGGCAGATTCGGATATCGTCTTTGCCACCCTTGCGGAGGAATGGGGCTTGATTATGGCAGTGCTTCCGGTGCTGCTGATTGTGGTGCTTGCGCTGTTTGCCATGCGATGCAGCAGTGTCAGCCGAAGCAGCTTTTATACCATCGGAGCCTGCACCGCATCGACTGTATTACTGGTACAGACCATCTTCAACGTTCTGGGTACTGTGGACGTTCTGCCCCTGACGGGTGTGACATTCCCCTTCGTGTCCAACGGAGGCTCCAGTATGATTTGCGCGTGGGGACTGTTGGCATTTATCAAAGCGGCAGATACCCGGCAGAATGCCAGCTTTGCCGTCCGTCTTGGCAGAAAAGGAGGTGGCGGCGATGAATAGAATAGCCAGTCGCTCCATTGCTGTCTGGATTTTGGTTGCCTTGCTTCTGGGCGGTGTTGCCTTTTTTGTGGGTGAATACTTCGTCAAGGGTGATACATGGGTTATGACGCAGGGAAGCCCCCATATTTACAACGGCACCAACCTTGGTACCGGTGTGGTTACTGACCGTGGAGGTACATTGCTACTGGATACCTCCGATCATCGAACCTACGCCACAACCAAGGAACTGAGGAAGTCCATGCTCCATTGGTTGGGAGATCGCCACGGCTATATCAGCGCTCCGGCGCTTGCCACCTATGCGGAGGAAATGGCGGGGTATAACTCTGTGACCGGCTTGTATTCCTATTCCGGAGGCGGCACTGCCCGACTGACCCTCTCGGCAAAGCTGCAGACGGCTGCACTGAAGGCAATGGGGGAATACAAAGGCACCGTTGCCATGTACAATTACAAGACCGGAGAGCTGCTGTGCGCCGTGTCCACCCCCACCTATGACCCGGATAACGTACCGGATATCGAGGGGAATGAGGACGGCACTTATGAAGGTGTCTATGTGAATCGGTTTACCCAATCCGTGTATATCCCCGGTTCGATTTTTAAGCTGGTGACCACAGCGGCAGCGCTGGAGGAACTGGATGATATCCGTTCGCAGACCTTCACCTGCACCGGAACCTATTCCTACGGACGGGAGGCGGTGACCTGCGAGCTGGTGCATGGAGAACTGGATTTTGACTCAGCCCTTGCCCAGTCCTGCAACTGCGCCTTTGCTTCCATTGTGGATCAGTTGGGAGCAAAGACCCTTGAAAAGTATGTAAAGAAGTATGCTGTTACCGAGCCTGTCAGCTTTGACGGTGTGACCACTGCCGGCGGAAATTTCAGCATCACCGATGCCTCTGCGGTTCAGGTGGCATGGAGCGGTATCGGTCAGCATAAAGACCAGATTAACCCCTGCCGGTTCCTGACCTTCATGGGTGCCGTTGCCAATGGGGGCAGAGCGGTAGAGCCGTATCTGGTGTCGAAGGTTACCGCCGGTACGTCTGAGACCTACCGTGCCAAAGCCACCACCGGTAAGCGGATTATGCCGGAAGCGGTGGCGCGGGAGCTGCAGCGGATGATGCACAACAATGTCATTGAAAAATACGGCGAAGAAAACTTCCCTGAGGTGACGGTGTGCGGAAAATCCGGTACTGCGCAGGTAGGCGGCGAGAAAAAATCCAATGCCATGTTTGCCGGCTTCGTTGCGGATGAAGCGTATCCCATTGCCTTTTTTGTGGCGGTGGAGGATGCCGGCTACGGCAGACAAATCTGCGTTCCCATTCTCAGCGAACTGCTTCCCGTGTGCATGGAAGTGCTGGATGCCGAATAAATGAATACACCCTCTGCATACCTTTGTGCAGGGGGTGTTTTTATGTGCCGAAGAAATCAGCTTTGGGGACTTGCGGTTCTGGCATTTGGTCTGGGACTGGTAGTGGGAAGCTGGCTGGAGCCGGTTTTTATCCGCAACTGCTGCGGAATCGGTTTGATGGCTGTGGGAGTTCTGATTGTTCAGAAAAAATGAGGCATAAACTTGTCCCCTTGGGAATAGGATATATCAGGAATGCGGGATAAGGAGTGGTAACAATGGAAATGGAATTGGAGCGCAGGACTGTAAACTGTCTGCGTCAACGGGTGCGTCAGGTGCAGAATCAGGAACAGACGCTGGAACTTAAACTTCCGGAAGGATATCCGGATATCGGTAGTGTACTGTGCGCATGGGGGCAGTGCCTTCTGAGGAGTAAAGAGTGGCGAACCGAGGGGATTGGGGTATCCGGTGGTGTTATGACCTGGGTGCTGTATCTTCCGGCAGATGGCTCTGAACCCCGTTGGGTGGAGGCGTGGCTGCCGGTGCAGATGAAATGGGAAATGCCGCAAACCCATCGGGAAGGCAGCATTCGTGCCTCGTGGCACCTGAAGGGCGTAGATGCCAGAATGCTCTCTGCAAGGAAACTGCTCGTCCGTGCCGGAATTGGTGTACTGGGAGAGGCTCTGGAGCCTTGTGAAGCGGAGGTGTACGCTCCGATGGAGGTTCCGGAGGGTGTTCAGCTTTTGAAGCGGACATATCCTGCTATGGTGCCTCGCGAGGCAGGAGAAAAAACCTTTCTGGTGGACGAGGAATTTCCGCTTCCGGAGGGGAGTACGGAAGAAATCGTATCCTGTCGGGTTACTCCGGTGCTGACGGAGGAAAAGGTGGTTGGCGGCAGAGCGGTGTTCCGTGGTATGGCACAGATACATCTGGTATGCCGGGGTGCTGACGGTCAGCTCCACAGTATGGATTTTCAGCCGGAGTTCTCTCAGTTCTCCGATTTGGATCAGGATTATGATATGGATGCGGACATATCCACAGTTATGGCTCTGTCTAATCTGGAGCCTGAGGTGCAGGAAGGACGGCTGCGGGTGAAATGCGGCATGGTCGCCCAGTATGTGGTTCGGGATCGGGTAATGCTGGAGTTGGTGGAGGATGCTTACTGCCCAAACCGCACTTTGGATACTCAGCATAAGGAACTGGATATTCCCATGGTTCTCGACAGCCGTACGCAGACGGTGACGGCAACAGCTTCCATTACGGAAGAGCCGGGACGTGTCGCAGACCTTTCCGTGTGGCTTGAGCATCCTCAGGTACGCAGAGCCGGAAACCTGACGGAACTGGAAGTCCCCGGTACGGTGCAGATGCTCAGCTACGGCCCCAACGGTGAACTGCGGGCATCCACGGGACGTTTCCGTGGGTTGTGGGAATTCCCCGCAGGGGATACAACGGCTGTGAACGCGGCTGTTGTATCTTTCGACGAACCAACGGCAATTTCCACCGACGGACAAACCGAAGCTGTGGTGGAAATGCACATGGATGTTACTTGTGTTGGTGGGCAGGGGATGGAAATGGTGTCCGCGCTGGAACTGGGGGAGTTGATGCCGGCAGACCCGGGAAGACCCTCACTGATTTTGTGCCGACCGGGACAAAGAAGCCTGTGGGAATTGGCAAAGAGCACCGGCTCTACTGTGGACGCCATCCGCACAGCAAACAATCTGACTGAGGAACCCACAGACGACCGGCTGCTGTTGATACCGGTATCCTGAGAATATAAAGTACGCCGCCCCCGGGAGATGGGGGCGGCGTTGACGAACTTGTCGCAGGGGGTGTCCGTCGGGAATACCATACCGTAAGGCGCGGGAAGAATCCAAGGGAAAACTGTCGAAATGATTTTTTAGTAAGAAAACCGTAGATTTTTATGGGACACCGTGATATAATACAAGAAATACTAAAAAAGAAAGGTGTCACAGCTATGACAAAAATTGATATCTATTCCGGTTTTCTTGGCGCCGGTAAAACGACCCTGATTAAAAAGATGATTCAGGAAGCCTACTGCGGTCAGAAGATTGTCCTCATTGAAAATGAGTTTGGTGAGATTGGCATTGACGGCGGTTTTCTGCAGGATGCCGGCATTAACATTACGGAGATGAACTCCGGCTGCATCTGCTGCAGTCTGGTGGGCGACTTCGGAAAGGCGCTGGAAGAGGTGATTGAGAAGTTCCACCCCGACCGTGTGATTATTGAGCCTTCCGGTGTGGGCAAGCTCTCCGATGTCATTGCCGCAGTGGAAAAGGTCACCTGCGAGGATGTGCAGCTTGGCTATACCGTCGCTGTGGTAGATGCGGGCAAGGTCAAGGTGTATATGAAGAACTTCGGCGAGTTCTATAACAATCAGGTGGAAACTGCTTCTACCATTATTCTTTCCCGTACCACCGGCATTGCGCAGGCAAAGCTGGACAAGGCTGTGGAGCTTCTCCGCCAGCACAATCAGACTGCTGCCCTGGTCACAACTCCCTGGGAGGAGTTGACCGGCGCTCAGCTTCTGGAAGCTATGGAGGGCAAGAATTCCGTAGCCAAGGATCTGGAAGCGATGGCACATGAGCATCATTGCCATGGTCATCACCATCACCACGAGGACGGACACTGCTGCCACGGTCACCATGACGAGCACCACCATCATCATGAGGACGGACACTGCTGCCACGGTGACCATGACGAGCACCACCATCACCACGAGGATGGACACTGCTGCCACGGTCACCATGACGAGCACCACCATCACCACGAGGATGGACACTGCTGCCACGATCACCATGACGAGCACCACCATCACCACGAGGATGGACATTGCTGCTGCGGTCACCATGACCACGACCATCACAACCATCATGCCGATGAGGTGTTTACCTCCTGGGGTGTGGAAACTGCCGGTAAGTTCACCGCTCAGGGTATTCAGGAAGCCCTGACCAAGCTGGACTCCGGAGAATACGGAATGGTGCTTCGTGCCAAAGGTATCGTTGCTTGCAGCGACGGCGGCTGGATTCACTTTGACTATGTCCCCGGAGAAGCTGACATCCGCATGGGCAGTGCAGCGACCATTGGCAAGCTCTGCGTGATTGGCTCCAAGCTGGATGAAACCGGTGTTGCCGCCCTCTTCGGCGTGTAAAGGAGCTTGCTATGCAGCAAATTCCAGTCTATGTATTCACCGGTTTTTTGGATTCCGGTAAGACGAAATTCATTCAGGAAACGCTGGAAGATTCCCGGTTTAATGCCGGAGAGCGTACCCTCCTGCTGATTTTCGAAGAAGGGGAGGAGGAGTATGATATCTCCGCCTATCCTCATCAGAATGTCTATCTTGAAGTTCTGGATCAGCAAAGCGTTACCACCAAGGAGCTTCAGGCATTGGCGAAGAAGTACAAGATTCAGCGGGTGGTTGCTGAGCTGAACGGTATGCACCTGGTTGGTGATCTGTACACCCGTTTTCCGGAGGACTGGGTGGTGGCGCAGGAGGTCATGTTTGCTGATACCACTACCTTCATGACCTACAATGCCAATATGCGTAATCTGGTGATGGACAAGCTGGTAGGCGCTCAGATGGTGGTATTCAACCGTCTGGAGCCGGGTGCGGATATTATGCCCTTCCATAAGCTCGCCCGTGCCGCCAGCCGGCGGATTGACATTCTCTATGACTATACCGACGGCACCAGTCAATATGACGATATTGTGGATCCCTTGCCCTTTGATATCAATGCTCCGATCATCGAGGTCAAGGATGAGGACTTCGCTTTGTGGTATCGGGATGTTACCGAAGAGCCTCAGAAGTATGACGGTAAGACCGTATCCTTCAAGGGTCAGGTAGCTATGCTTCGCCGGGATAAGAACGGTATGTTCGCCCCGGGACGGTTTGTTATGACCTGCTGTGTGGATGATATCCAGTTCTGCGGCGTTCCCTGCCGCTATCCGGACAGCAGCCGCCTGAAGCCCAGAGAATGGGTGCAGGTTACGGCTTCCATCACAGCGGAAAAGCACAGCCTCTACAAAGGGGAACTGGGCCCCGTCCTTACTGCCATTACCGTTGCTCCGACTGCTCCTGCTGAGCCTGATGTTGCAACTTTTTAATCAATAAAGAACACCGCCACTCTGAAAAGGGTGGCGGTGTTTGTTATAGCAGATGTCCGATTACATACCAGAGCACCAGTGCAATGAGAATGAGCGGCAGATATGCCAGAAGAGCGGCGGATGCCACACAGATTGCGGTGATGTCCAGATAATTCAGCAGGCACACCAGTGCCGTCAGAATCAGGGTAGTCAGCACTGCACGGCTGATTTGCCTGCCAATTACATTGGCGAAGAAGAAGGCATACAGCGCACCCAGAATAGGGTTAATAAAGGCAAGCGCAGTGCCTACCAGCAGCTTCAGGCAGCCCAGAAGCAGCATGGCAATCAGGATAATCAGCAGGATGGTAGGCGCAATCTGAGCCAGATTAACGGGAACCACAGTATCCAACAGCAGATGAATGGCACAGTACAGACAAATTGCCAGAACCACGCTGAGCAGGCGGAAGAAATACCAGTTCCAGACCGTCTCGCCCTTGGGCAGCCATGTTTCCAGCAGGTTCATCAGAAATGCCAGAATTACCATATCCAGTACTTCGGAACAAATTGCCCCAAAGCCGGCATTGAAAATCGGGAAGATGTGCAGATACCCTTCCTTCAGGCTGACAAAGGGCAGGGGAGAGAGGATTAAGTCCAGCTTAGCCCCGGAGCTGTATATGACGATATTCACCACATACATACACACAATGGCAATGGCAGAGGAAACAGCGTAGTTCAAGTTGGAACGTTTGCCGAAAATCAGACGGAACAGAAAGCCTAAAATAAGGGCGCTGAGAATAAAAATCAGCAAAAACCGAAGATAGGACAGGGGGTCTGTATTTTCCGGCAGGTAGGGACGGATAAAATCGAGAACAGCTTCCATATTGACCTCCGTACAATAAGTAGCGTTGAAAAAGCGGTGTTGGTGAAAAAACAGCCGCCCGAAAGGCGGCTGTTTCTATGTGCTTTCGGGAGATAAATTACTTCATCTCTGCCTCGGCGCCGGCTTCCTTCAGCTCGGCAATCAGCTTCTCTGCGTCTTCCTTGGAGATAGCTTCCTTCAGGGTCTTGGGGCAGTTGTCGACCAGATCCTTGGCGTCCTTCAGGCCCAGGCCGGTAGCGGCACGGACAACCTTGATGACGTTCAGCTTGGAAGCACCGGCGCTCTTCAGGATAACGTCGAACTCGGTCTTCTCTTCAACCTCAGCAACAGCGCCGGCAGTGGGAGCAGCAACAGCGGCAGCAGCAGCGGAAACGCCGAAAACTTCCTCCAGCTCGTGGACGAGCTCGGACAGCTCCAGAACAGTCAGGGTCTTTACTTCCTCAACGAGAGCAGTGAT
>JAFULI010000036.1 GCA_017473455.1 Oscillospiraceae bacterium | reverse complement strand
GTTGACCATCTCAAAGGTCAGCTCACCGGGCTGCTTGACGGCAATGCCGTCGGCAATGGTGGCCACAGCCCCCAGCCGCTCAATTTTGCCGCTGCCCACAGACTTGAACATACTGGGCGCACCGGCTGCCTGAACACCGTAGACCTTAATCGAAGGACGCATGGACTTGATGGCATAGGCAACACCGGAAATCAGTCCGCCGCCGCCGATGGGAACGATGACCGCATCGATATCATCCAGATCGTTGAGAATTTCCAGACCGATGGTACCCTGACCGGCAATGACATTTTCATCATCGAAGGGGTGGACGAAGGTGTAGCCCTTTTCATCCCGAAGCTGCAGTGCCTTCTGGTAGGCATCGTCATAGCAGCCCTCCACCAGACAGACCTCCGCGCCGTAACCCTTGGTGGCTTCGATTTTGGAGATGGGAGCGGTATCCGGCAGGCAGATCAGAGAAGAAATGCCGCACTTGGAAGCTGCCAGCGCCACACCCTGGGCATGGTTGCCGGCAGAGCAGGCAATGACGCCTCTTGCCTTCTCCTCCTCGGAGAGCATGGCAATTTTATAGCCCGAACCACGGAGCTTGAAAGAGCCGGTGTTTTGCAGGTTTTCCGGCTTTAAGTACAAATTGCAATCCGGTGCCAGACCGTAAGCCTTCGCCAAAGCCGTAGGCCGGATAATATTCTTCAAAACCATTGAAGCATGAAAGATTTTATCAATCGTAACCATAAACAATCGTCCTTTTATTTGGAATCATATCCACAGGGGATACCATTTTTCTCTTCACTAAAAAAAGCCCTCTGTCTCTTGCGTAAACAAAGAGACAGGGGCTTTTAGCTGCGTAAAAACCTTGCGGTACCACTCTTTTTGCCGCGTATGCGGCCACTCTGCGGCAATCATTTAACTGCCTCCCCGGGTAACGGCAGGGTACCGTCCGACCTAGTAGGGTTTCCCCGTTCAGTACAGCCGCTCCGGGGCCAGTATACAGTCGGTTCCACTGCCGCCTCGCACCAACCGGCGGCTCTCTGGCTTGGGAATTCCGGGCTGCTTTTTCCCCATCTTTGCGTTTGACTATTCGTTTTTATGGATTATAGCACCACTTTGTCTGTCTGTCAAGCACAGAAGTACAAATATTCTTGTATACAATACAAGGAAATTACCCGATGACGGTAATCCAGCCTTCGGGGGCTTCCACGGTGCCCATCTGGATTCCCAGAAGGGTGTCATACAGCTTCTGAATCACCGGGCCCATACCGGCAAACTCGATCCGTCTGCCATGGTCAACAATGGTACCCACCGGAGAAATCACCGCTGCTGTGCCGCACAGACCGCACTCGGCAAAGCTCTCCAGCTCGTCCAGTGCCACAGCTCGCTCCTCTACCTCCATGCCCAGATAATCCTTTGCCACCTGAAGCAGGCTGCGGCGGGTGATGGAGGGCAGGATGGTTTCGGACTTGGGAGTCACCAGCTTACCGTCTTTCGTGACGAAGATAATATTGGCACCGCCGGTCTCCTCGATATGGGTACGGGTGGCGGAGTCCACATAGACGTTCTCATCGTAGCCCTGCTCATGGGCATCTACAATATTATAAAGGCTCATGGCATAGTTCAGACCTGCCTTGATATGACCGGTACCCTTGGGTGCTGCCCGGTCCAGATCAGAAATCCGCAGGGTCAGGGGCTTGATGCCGCCTTTGAAGTAAGGGCCTACCGGAGTGGCAAAGACCCGGAACTGATACTCCGTAGCCGGCTTGACACCGATGACGGGATTGATACCGAACATGAAAGGCCGCAGGTACAGCGTAGCACCGGAGCCGTAAGGCGGCACCCACTGCTTGTTGGCACGGACAGTTTCCACAATTGCCTCCACAAACCGCTCCTCCGGGAAGACGGGCATCTTCATCCGGCGGCAGGAGTCTGCCATTCGGGCAGCATTCAGGTCGGGGCGGAAGCAGACAATCTTACCGTCGGCGGTGGTATAGGCTTTCAGGCCCTCAAAGCAGGTCTGGGCATACTGCAGGACACCGGCGCACTCACTCATCTCAATGGTAGCCTTTTCGGTCAGACCGCCCGCATCCCACGCGCCATCCTTATAATTGGCAACATAACGGGCATCCGTGGGAATATAGCCGAAGCCAAGGCTGCTCCAGTCGATATTTTTCTTTTCCATGGTAAACACCTCATATGAATAGTGTGCTTATATTCTATCATTCCCATTCGGGTTGGTCAATACCTTTATGTCAAAAATGTACTTGTCAGAAAGCCAAATATCCGCCTGAGAAATACTATTTTCTTGTGCGTTTTATCTTGACGGCATATTGTATAATATAATGTAGCAAAATCCCCCCGTTCCTTGTCGAAACGCCAAATCCATGCATAAATATTCATTCATCGTTGACATTCACCAGCTTTTGATGTATAATCCATTGCATACCAAAGAATATCATCCTCAGGAGGAAGAAGAAAATGAGCAACGAAACTATCAAGAAGGTCGTTCTGGCATACTCCGGTGGTCTGGACACCTCTATCATTATCCCTTGGCTGAAGGAAAACTACAACAACTGCGAAGTCATCGCCGTTGCCGGCAACGTCGGTCAGGCTGACGAGCTGGAGGGTCTGGAAGAGAAGGCTCTGAAGACCGGCGCTTCCAAGCTGATTGTGGCTGACCTGGTGGACGAGATGGTGGACGAGATCATCATCCCCGCCCTGAAGATGGATGCCAAGTACGAAACCTATCTGCTGGGTACCGCGTTTGCCCGTCCCGTCATCGGCAAGAAACTGGCAGAGATCGCTCTGGCTGAGGGTGCTGACGCCATCTGCCACGGTGCTACCGGCAAGGGCAACGATCAGGTTCGTTTTGAGCTGGCGATCAAGCGGTTCGCTCCCGAAATGAAGATCATCGCCCCCTGGCGTGAGTGGGACATCAAGTCCCGTGAGGAGGAGATTGAGTACGCTGAGGCGCACAACATCCCCCTGAAGATTACCCGTGAGACCAACTACTCCAAGGATAAGAACCTGTGGCATCTGAGCCACGAGGGTCTGGATCTGGAAGACCCCGCCAACGAGCCTCAGTACGACAAGCCCGGCTTCCTGGAGATGGGCGTGTCCCCCATGATGGCTCCCGATGAGCCCACCTATGTCACCATCGACTTCGAGGCAGGCGCTCCCGTGGCTGTCAACGGTGTGAAGATGAAGGCCTCCGCCATCATCGCTGAGCTGAACAAGCTGGGTGGTGCCAACGGCATCGGCATCATCGACATCGTGGAAAACCGTCTGGTTGGCATGAAGGACCGGGGCGTTTACGAGACTCCCGGCGGTACCATTCTGTACTTCGCCCACGAGCAGCTTGAGATGCTGACCATCGACCGGGATACCCTCCATGTCAAGCAGAAGCTGGCTGTGGACTATGCCGACCTGATTTACAACGGCAAGTGGTACTCCCCCCTGCAGGAGGCTCTCACCGCCTTTGCCAACGAGTCCAACAAGTACGTTACCGGCACGGTTAAGCTGAAGCTGTACAAGGGCAACATCATCCCTGCCGGCACCACCTCCCCCTACTCCCTGTACTCCGAAAATCTGGTCACCTTCGACGAGAGCGACTACGACCAGAAGCAGGCTGAGGGCTTCATCAATCTGTGGGGTCTGCCCACCAAGGTGCAGGCTCTGAGAGAGCAGGGCAAGCTGTAATCCACAAAACTGCATAAACTTAACCATCTGTCATCCTGAGCGAGCGAAGCGAGTCGAAGGATCTTTTGCAGACCTCCCCTCCCGGGAGGTGCTGCGAAGATTCCCCGATTTCGCCTCGCGACCTCAGAATGGCACGTTTCTTTTTTTATTACATCCTAAGGAGAGAGCATTTTATGGCCAAGATGTGGGCAGGACGTACCGACGGTACCACGGAAAAGATTGCGGACGATTTCAATTCTTCCATCCGGTTTGACTGCCGGATGTACGAGCAGGATATTCAGGGCAGTATGGTGCATGCCGCCATGCTGGCTTACAAGGGTATTATCTCTCAGGAGGATGCCGATGCCCTCATCGGCGGTCTGGAGGAGATTCTTGCGGACATTCAAAGCGGCAAGCTGCCCATCGACATGAACTGCGAGGATATCCATATGTTCGTTGAGCAGGTGCTCACCGAGCGGCTGGGAGATGTGGGCAAGAAGCTCCACACCGCCCGCAGCCGAAACGATCAGGTGGCGCTGGACATCCGGATGTACCTGCGTAAGGAAATCGACGAGATTACTGTCCTGACCACCGCCCTGACCGGTGCGGTGACCCGGAAGGCAGAGGAATACAAGGATGCCATTATGCCCGGCTACACCCATCTGCAGCGGGCTCAGCCCATCACCTTCGGGCATCACCTGATGGCATATGCCATGATGCTCCTGCGGGATTTGCAGCGACTTGCCGACTGCCGGAAGCGGATGAATTTCTCTCCCATCGGCTGCTGCGCCCTTGCCGGTACGACCTACGATACCGACCGGAACTTCGAGGCTCAGCGGTTGGGCTTTGACGGCATCTGCCTGAACTCTCTGGACGGTGTGTCCGACCGGGATTTCTGTGCCGAGCTGATGAGCGACCTTTCTATTTTGATGATGCATCTGAGCCGCTTCTCCGAGGAGATTATTCTGTGGTCAAGCTGGGAGTTCAAATTTGTGGAGCTTTCCGATGCCTACACCACCGGCTCTTCCATCATGCCCCAGAAGAAAAACCCCGACATGGCGGAGCTTGTCCGTGGCAAGACCGGCAGAGTTTACGGTGACCTGATGGCGCTGCTGACCACTCTGAAGGGTCTGCCCCTTGCCTACAACAAGGATATGCAGGAGGACAAGGAAAGCGTATTCGATGCGGTGGACACGGTGAAAATGTGCCTGCAGGTCTTTACCGGCATGGTTGCCACCATGAAAGCCAATCGGGAGAATATGCTCCTTGCCGCTCAGAAGGGCTTTATCAATGCCACCGATCTGGCGGATTATCTGGTCAAGAAGGGACTTCCCTTCCGCAGCGCCTATAAAATCTCCGGTCAGCTTGTGGCTCTGTGCATCCAGAAAAACACCGTACTGGAAGCGCTGGAACCGGAAACCTACCGGCAGTACAGTCCTCTGTTTGAAGAAGATTTGTATCAAGCCATCGATTTGATGGTTTGCGTAGAAAAGCGAATCAGTCAGGGCGGTACTTCCGTTGCCTCTGTGGAGGCACAGATTGCCTATGTAAAGGAGGCGCTGAGTCTGTGACCAAGGTATTTATCGACGGCAGCGCCGGTACCACCGGTCTGCGGATTGCCGACCGCCTTGCCCAGCGGAAGGATCTTGAAATTTTGACCCTCTCCGGGGAGCTTCGCAAAGATGCCAATGCCCGGAAGGATGCCCTGCACAGCGCGGATATCGCCTTTTTGTGTCTGCCCGATGCCGCCGCGGTGGAAGCCGTGGCGCTGGCTGAGGGCAGCGGTGTCAAAATCATCGACACCTCCACCGCCCACCGGGTGCATCCCGACTGGGCTTACGGTTTCCCGGAGCTGTCCGCAGCCCATCGGGAGGCAATCGTAAACTCCAGCCGTGTGGCAAACCCCGGCTGCCATGCCAGCGGATTTATCGCCTGCGTGTATCCTCTGGTGGCAAAGGGCATTATTCCGTCGGATTTCCCCCTCACCGCCTATTCCCTTACCGGTTACTCCGGCGGTGGCAAAAATCTGATTGCCGAGTACGAGGATAAAAACCGTGACCCCCGTCACCGCTCCCACCGCATCTACGGCACAACCCTGAAGCATAAGCATCTGCCGGAAATGCAGAAGCTCTGCGGTCTTGCCCAACCTCCGGTATTCTCCCCCATTCTGGGAGATTTCTACGAGGGCATGGCAACCACCATTTTGCTTCCCGGTTTCGACTGTCAAAAGGTCTTCGATTGCTTAAGCGCCCACTATGAAGGGCAGAAGCTGGTGAGCGTCGCTCCGCTGGGTGGGGATGAAAGCGTAATTTACGCTTCCACCTTCGACGGCAAAGACTCCATGCGTATCAGTATCAGCGGTCATGAAAATCAGACCATGGTCACCGCCCTGTTCGACAATCTGGGTAAGGGTGCCTCCGGCGCCGCTATCCAGAATATGAACCTCCTGCTGGGTGTAGATGAGACCACCGGTCTTAACGTATAATATAGAGTGAGGAACGATGAATATGAAAATCATTCCCGGCGGCGTTTGTGCCGCGAAAGGCTTCAAAGCCAACGGTGTCCACTGCGGCATCCGGAAAAATCACAGCAAGAAAGATTTGGCGCTGATTGTCAGCGAAGTTCCCGCCTCTGCTGCGGCGGTTTACACCACCAATCTGGTTAAGGGCGCTCCCCTGCTGGTGACCAAACGCAACATTGCCAACGGCAAGGCTCAGGCAGTCATCTGCAACAGCGGCAATGCCAATACCTGCAATGCCAACGGCATCGAAATTGCCGAGGGTATGTGTGCTCTGGTGGAAAAGGCTCTGGGCATTTCCGCAGGGGACGTGGTAGTGGCTTCCACCGGTGTCATCGGTCAGCCTCTGGACATCACTCCCATTGCTCAGCATATGGAGCAGCTTTCTGCCGGTCTGAGTGAGGACGGCTCTTCCGCCGCCGCTCAGGCAATTATGACCACCGACACCGTGGACAAGCAGATTGCCGTGGAATTTACCGTTGGCGGCAAGGTCTGCCGCATGGGCGGCATTGCCAAGGGCAGCGGTATGATTCACCCCAACATGGCTACCATGCTGGTTTTCATCACCACCGACTGCGCCATTGCCCCTGAGCTGCTGCAAAAAGCGCTCCGCGGCGACATTCAGAACACCTTCAATATGCTCAGCATCGACGGCGACACCTCCACCAACGATATGGTCACCGTCCTTGCCAACGGCATGGCAGGCAATCCGGAAATCACCGCCGAGGGTGAGGATTTTGAAATCTTCATGAAGGCGCTGAATACCCTGACTGTGGCTCTGTGCCGGTGCATTGCCGGTGACGGCGAGGGCGCCACCAAGCTGCTGGAATGCACCGTCAGCGGTGCGGCAGACATGGCAACCGCCCGTACCGTCGCCAAGAGTGTCATTTGCTCCAGCCTCCTCAAGGCTGCCATGTTTGGCGCGGATGCCAACTGGGGTCGGGTGCTGTGTGCCATCGGCTACAGCGGCGCGGATGTGGACGTGAGCAAAATCGGCGTGTCCTTCCGCTCCCCCAAGGGCGAAATCCCCGTCTGCAAGGACGGTGCCGGCATCCCCTTCTCCGAGGAGATTGCCAAGGAAATCCTTCTGGAAAAGGAAATCGAAATCCTGGTCAGCCTTGGCAGCGGCGATTGCACCGCCTCCGCATGGGGCTGTGACCTGACCTACGATTACGTCAAAATCAACGGCGACTACAGAACATAAGAGGTAGCATTATGGAAGGTATGTTTTCCAACGCCCAGCGGGCGGAGGTTCTCACCGCCGCTCTGCCCTATATCAAAAAGTACAGCGGCAAGACCGTTGTCATCAAGTACGGCGGCAATGCCATGATCAACGAAACCCTGAAACAGCAGGTCATGGAGGACATTGCTCTGCTGTGGCTCATCGGTGTGAAGGTCGTGCTGGTACATGGCGGCGGCCCCGAAATCAACGAGACCATGAAGCGCTTCGGCAAGGAAGCCAAGTTCGTCGACGGTCTGCGTGTCACCGACAAGGAGACTGTAGACATCGTGCAGATGGTTCTTGCCGGTAAGATCAACAAGACTCTGGTGAACCTGATTCAGATGAAGGGCGGTCATGCTGTGAGTCTTTCCGGCATTGACGGCGGCATCATCGAAGCCACCATGAAGGACGAGGCTCTGGGCTACGTCGGACAGATTACCAAAATCCGCCCCCAGCCCATTCAGGACTTGCTGGAAAAGCACTACATCCCCGTGATTTCCACCGTTGCCAGCGACCGTCAGGGCAACACCTACAACATCAACGGCGACACCGCCGCCGCCAGAATTGCCGGTGCGCTGAACGCCGAACGTCTGATTATGATGACCGACATTGCCGGTATCCTCATGGATAAAGACGACCCCTCCACCCTGCTTCCCGTGGTCACCCGGGAGGATGCCAAAAAGCTCTACGAGCAGGGTATCATCTCCGGCGGCATGATTCCCAAGGTGGACTGCTGCATCGATGCCCTTGACCACGGTGTGGACAACGTCACCATCATGGACGGCCGCATCCCCCACTCCATCCTCATGGAACTGCTCACCGACGAAGGCGCAGGTACCATGGTCACGAAAGGATAATCCTATGAGTATTACTTCTGTGGATAAAGAATACGTTGCCGGCACTTACGGACGGTTTCCCGTGGAGCTGGTCTGCGGAAAGGGCAGCCTCTTCACCGACTCCCGGGGCAAGGAATACATCGACATGGGTTCCGGCATCGGTGTCACCTGCTTCGGCACCGGTGACGAAACCTGGCTGGCAGCGGTAACGGAGCAGCTTCACAAGCTCCAGCACACCTCCAACCTCTACTATACCGAGCCTTGCGCCCTGCTTGCCAAGGCTCTGTGCGAAAAAACCGGAATGAAGAAGGTTTTCTTCTCCAATTCCGGTGCGGAAGCCAATGAATGCGCCATCAAGGTGGCAAGAAAATATTCCGCCGAGAAAAAGGGCGCGGAGTATTACACCATCATCACCCTGGAGCAGAGCTTCCACGGACGTACCCTGACCACCCTGGCGGCTACCGGTCAGGAGCATTTCCATCAGCTTTTCCAGCCCCTGACCCCCGGTTTTGTGTCCGTACCTGCCAACGATGCCGCGGCTCTGGAGCAGGCGGTGAACACCTGCAAGCCTGCCGGTATCCTCTTTGAGGTGGTGCAGGGCGAGGGCGGTGTTCTGCCTCTGACGGAGGAATTTGTCCTGACTGCGGCAAAGCTCTGCCACGAGCATGACATTCCCCTGATGGTGGACGAGGTACAGACCGGCAACGGCCGTACCGGCACGCTCTACGGCTATATGCATTTCGGCATCCAACCGGATATCGTATCCACCGCCAAAGGTCTGGGCGGCGGTCTTCCCATCGGCGCAACACTGATGAACGAAAAGATGCAAAATGTTCTCACCCCCGGCGACCACGGCTCTACCTACGGCGGCAACCCCGTTTGCTGTGCCGGTGCGCTGAGTGTCATCCGTCGGCTGGACGATCGGTTTTTGTCAGAGGTTCAGCTTAAGAGTGCCTATATCTTCTCCCAGCTTCAGGGGGCAGAGGGCATCGAAAGCGTCAGCGGCATGGGCCTGATGATTGGCATTGAGACCACCAAGCCCGTGAAAGAAGTCATCAGCGCCTGCATGGAACGGGGCGTTCTGTGCCTGAGTGCCAAGCACAAGCTGCGGCTGCTGCCTGCCCTGAACATCCCCATGGCACAGCTGAAAACCGCCATTGACGTTATCAAAGACGTCTGCAAAGCCTGAAAGGAGTAGACAGTATGATTGCTTCCTTAAAGAATAAGCATTTCCTGAAGCTGCTGGATCTGACCCCCACTGAGATCGGTCAGCTCATCGATCTGGCAACCAATCTGAAAGCCAAGAAGAAGGCAGGCATCCCCCATGCCCTCTGTCAGGGCAAGAGCGTAGCTCTGATTTTTGAAAAAACCTCTACCCGTACCCGTTGTGCCTTTGAGGTTGCCGCGGCGGATTTGGGTATGCACCCCACTTACCTCGATCCCACCGGCTCTCAGCTTGGCAAGAAGGAGAGCATCGCCGATACCGCCCGTGTTCTGGGACGGATGTACGACGGCATCGAGTACCGTGGCTACGGTCAGGAAATCGTGGAGGAGCTGGCAGCCAATGCCGGTGTCCCCGTTTGGAACGGACTGACCAACGAATTCCACCCCACCCAGATTCTTGCGGACTTTTTGACCAGTCGGGAGCATTTCGGTGACCTGAAGGGCAAAAAGCTGGTATACATGGGAGATGCCCGGTACAACATGGGCAATTCCCTGATGGTAGGCTGTGCCAAAATGGGTATGCATTTCGTCGCCTGCGCTCCGGAAAAGTATTTCCCCAACGCAGATCTGGTGGCACAGTGTCAGGCTATCGCTGCCGAGACCGGTGCTGTACTGGAATTCATCAACGATGTCCCCACTGCGGTTCAGGGCGCGGATGTCATCTACACCGACGTATGGGTTTCCATGGGCGAGCCGGACGAGGTCTGGAAGGAGCGGATTGAGGATCTGCTCCCCTATCAGGTGAACAAGGCAGTTATGGATATGGCAGGTACCCAGTGCCGCTTTATGCATTGCCTCCCGGCATTCCACGACCTGAAGACCACCATCGGCAAGCAGATTCACGAAAAGTTCGGTCTGACCGCCATGGAAGTTACCAACGAAGTCTTTGAAAGTGCCCAGTCCATCGTCTTCGACGAAGCCGAAAACCGGATGCACACCATCAAAGCCGTCATGGCTGCCACCCTCGCATAAAAAACACCACAAAAACCGCCACCCATTAGCCAGAGGTGGCTAAGGACAGTCGGGGTATGTAGATACGGTGTAGCCGATTAAGGCTACGCCGTATTTCTCTTTTACGCCGCACTTGGCGGATTCTTGCGGATTTCTTCTTTTGCCGCAACAATTGTCTGCGTGTCAGGAATTTCAAGAATACCCACACCGATAAAGTGTACCTTAATAGGAACGTGCTTTATGCCGTTTTCGTCTTTGGTGCTATCAAAGATTTCAATCTTTGTAATAAGCCGATTGACGAGTTCGGGTGTCAGTTCCTTTAAGTCGGTGCATTTACGGATAATATAGAGAAATGCCCGTAGGTCGATATTGTCCTGCTCTGCATTGGCAAGCCGCTGTTCCAATTCGGCTACCGCTTGTATCCTTGATGTTTCATTGCTTCAAGTTTCATCTTATAAGCAAAGGCTTTTTCAGACGGCAAAATATGCTCTCGGTGCAAATTGCTGTCCACAAGCACAATCGCCGCCGCATCACGATCAAGAGAAACAATTAAGGCAGGGACTTCTGTAATCCCTGCCTTTCTGCTCGCCATAACCCGTCTGTGACCGGATATGATCTCATATTCATCTGTGGTGTTTTCAAGTGGTCGGACTATGATGGGAGATACAACGCCGTGCGCCTTAATGCTTTCGGCAAGGGCATCCATTTCCTCGTTGTCCTGCACCTTGTAAGGGTGATTTTCAAATGCGTGTAATTTCTCAATCGAGATATTATTCTTAGTATTTTTCATCGTTCATAACCTCGTTCTTTCTTTTTAATCAAATTATTTGGCTCATCACGGAAAGTTGTAGGGTAAGCGTAAAAATCTAGCGGCATATGGCACGATGCATCCCGGAGTTTGTATTCCGGGATGCATCAAGTTTATTCGCTTAGATAGAGAAACGGATTGCATTGTTTCTCTTTGCGTTCATGTACGCATCTTTGAAATCCTCTTTTGCACCTTTGCCGAAGTAGATCTGATACAGCACTACCAGTCCATCCGAAATGATGCTGCCCTGGAAAGGAATTAACACAGCGTCCAGCAGCACTGGAGCTTCGCCAAGCATTTCTGCCCAAGTGGAGAACAACCCCTTTACCATATAAACCGTCCCATTTTCCGCCGAGATGAATACCGAACCCTTTTTCAGATGCCTTTCCAGAATATATCTGCCCCGTTTGCATTGTGCCCATCCTGCCACAATTTGAGCATATTCATCCGGCAACGCTGTAGAGGCAAGATATTCCGCTACTGTCTTACCTGCAATATTCAGTTCTTCGCCGTTGATCTTTACCATAAAAACACCTCCAAAAACAACAAAAAAAGGAAGCTACCGATTTGGTAACTTCC
Source organism: Oscillospiraceae bacterium (assembly GCA_017473455.1). Lineage (GTDB taxonomy): Bacteria > Bacillota > Clostridia > Oscillospirales > Oscillospiraceae > Faecousia. The sequence goes on along the minus strand of JAFULI010000036.1, from coordinate 2,436 downwards.
TTAATGTACTTCGTTATTCCTAATATCCTTGTGTCAGGCATCCCTACGTTGGCATTATCCAAATCAGGTTCTCGGTCGAAGGTCACACCTTCCTCTCAGCCCGTAATACAAGCTCCGTTTAGTTAATTGTTTTATTTATTATACATCACTTCGTAAAAATATACAAGTCTTTTTGGTGAAAAAAGTTTGAATAATTGAAATTATCCCTCGTAAGGACGAATGCGAAGTGTTGCACCAACAGATTCACAAATTTTTCGACAGATCTCCTGTTCTTCCTTTGACACCACTATATCAACGACTGTCATTACCACTGAAGGAACATATTTGGTACACTCTTTTGTGAATTTAAGCATAGCCTCATAGGATTCTATACCGAATTTCGGGCGGACAATCTTTAAATACTCTTCCTTGTTCGTCGCATTTAAACTGATGGAAACGGTATCAATCAATCCCTGCAGCTTAGGTGCGGTAGGTTCATTCCAAATCAGATCCGCAAGGCCGTTGGTGTTGATACGGATTTTGATGTCACTCTTTGACTTGATGTACTTTGCAACCTCAAGAAGATCATCAAGTCGCTCGGTAGGTTCTCCATAACCGCAGAAAACAACCTCGTTGTATTTGTTCAAATCCCATGTATCAATGCTGTCGCACACCTCTTTTACGGTGGGTTCTCTTTCTAACCAAAGGGAATCCGAACCATATACCGATTCCCCATTTTGACGCAAGCAAAATGTGCAAGCGCAGGGACAACGGTTTGTCACATTCACATAGATACCGTTATGTACAGGATATGTAATTGTCATCATAAAACACTACCTCCGTTAAGTTTCGTTTTTATATCCAGCTTATCCATAGCTATACCTGCAATTACATAAAGGACGGTACTGAGAGCCGACTGCATTATGTAACCGGGAATACCGGCAGTAGGAGCTACAAAGTTTCCGGTTATTAGTGCCTCATATAAATAGTACCCACCAATACAAAGGGCCCAAGCAGGAATCAGTGCAAGGATGTTTCGTAAGCAGATTATGTTCTTGCTCTTGCGGGAGAAGAATAACACGGTAGCCGTCTTAATAATCATCGAGCCGGGTGCCCAGATAGCAAAACCTGTGAGGCAGTCCGCAAGAAGTGCTCCACCTGCACCAACAAACATAGCGTAAGGTAATGGAAGTAAACTGGCAGCAAGATAAATAAAGGCATCACCAACGTGGGTATAACCGGTATGGCTTGGAATATGTAGATACGCCGTAAAGACAAATACAATTGCAGTAAAGATGCCCGCAAAACACATAAGTTTGATTTTTTCGTATTTCACAATGTACACTCCTATCAAATTTCCGTTAGGAACTCCTCGAAGCAGATACCGTCTGTTTTTGGCAGGTCGAGTTCAACCGTTCTACGCAACACCTTTGCAACAAAAGAAGACGCATGGCGTACAGAATCCGCAAAACCTACGCCATTCACAGTATCCGCTGCTATGATGGTAGAAAATACATCTCCAGTACCCGAGCGGAACGGCCCGACTTTATGTTCTAGTATCGTCTGCCACTCTTTGCCACCCTCATAGATAAAGTTCTCCAGATTGTCTCCACGCTCAAGACCGGATACAACAATTTTCTTCGGCCCCATTGCGCAAAGCTTATTGCAAATCTCCGCAAGGTCATTTTCATCCATATCCACTTTATACTCAGTTCCTGTGAGGATACAAGCTTCAGTCAGATTGGGTGTCAGGATATCCGCATACGGCACAAGCGTATTCATCTGCTCTGCCAAAAGTGGAGAATACGTGGGATACAGTTTGCCGTAGTCGCCCATAACAGGGTCAATTACCGTAATATTGTCCTTGGTTTTAAACATCCCCAAGAAATGTTTCACAATTTCAATCTGCTCGGGAGAACCGAGAAAGCCGGTCAAGATACCCGCAAAACGAAGATCGAGTTTTTTCCATTCATCCATATAGGCATTCATATGCTTGGTATAGTCGGTAAAGAAAAAACTGTCAAATCCGGTATGGTTTGAAAAGATTGATGTAGGTAATGGACAACATTGAATTTTCATAGCGGAGATAATAGGCAGAGAGGCTGCAATCGAACAGCGTCCGAAGCCCGTGAAATCATTAATCACCGCAATCTTTTTTTGACGATTATGTGACATCTGAGCCGTGCTCCTTGACTTTATGATGAGTGTATTATATAATACTTTTGTAGATATTAAAATAAGCAGTTCTGGAGAAAATTATATATACAGATGAAGTACATAATTGATAAAGAAAAGCGTCCTGCATATCTGCAACTCTACAATCAGATACGGGACGACATCGTAAGCGAGATTTTACAGTTTAACAGCAAGCTACCTTCTATTCGTAGCCTAGCCGACGAATTAGGTATAAGCACCATAACCGTTGAACACGCATATTCTTTACTTTGTGACGAGGGT
>JAFULI010000035.1 GCA_017473455.1 Oscillospiraceae bacterium | reverse complement strand
GATTTTGAGAAGGTGTAGTTCGTGCGCTCAATTTTGCTCTACAGGTTATCCACAGCGACAAAATAGAGCATAAAAAGACGGTGAGCCTCATTTCCGAAGCTCACCGCTTTTATTTTGGGACTTATTATACAGCCCCATCGCCGCAGGCGATAACGACACATTTTTCTGATTGCCCTCTCAGTCACGCCTTACGGCGTGCCAGCTCTCCCAAAGGGAGAGCCAAGTCGCCTGTGTTGTAAGTTAAACAACAAATTATCGATGGAAGGACGGACAGAACTTCTTGATCGGCTTATGTTTGGGCTGCGGGCGGTTTTGGACGTAAAAAACCGCCCCAGGTATTCCCGGGACGGTGCTACAAGAGCCGAAATTCAGTTATGCCAGAAATCTGGCGGCGGTGGCTTTGAACCGCTCGCATTCTTCCTCGGTGCAATCCATCCGAACCTGCAGCGGCATACTGTAGTCCAGGCTGAACATACCCATGAAACTCTTGGCATTGACCCTTGTCCGGTCGTTGCCTACCAGAATGCGAAAGGGCTGGACAGTGGCAAGCTCCACAAAGTCCTGAACATCCTCAAAGGAATGCAGAAAGATATCAAAATGCTTCATGGATTTTTGCCTCCTGTGCTGTACAAAAGCAGCACTTTCGTGTATAATTGGTGAGAAACCAGCAGGAGACCTATCTCCAAGTGGTTATTATTATACCATATTGTTGTATATTTTCAATTGACGTTTTTGGATAACTAATACAATGACTTAGGTTGGATTTTGGTGAATTTGACATGAAGTTTGCATTTTATACCCTTGGCTGCAAGACAAACCAATATGAAACCCAAGCGATGGAGCAGCTTTTCCGGGAATTGGGACATGAAATCGGGGATTTCAGCGAAGTCTGCGATGGATATATTGTGAATACCTGCTCCGTCACCGCGGTGGCGGACAAGAAAAACCGTGCGGTACTGCGCCGCTGCCGTCGGGAGCATCCCGGGGCGGTGATTGGTGTGGGAGGCTGCTATGTCCAGCATGACCCTCAGGCACTGCGGGATTTGGGTGCGGACGTGCTGGGCGGCAGCGGCGGACGGGAAGCCTTCGTCCATATGATGATTGCCACCGCCGCCGACCGTCAGCATCGGGAGGCGCTGGACGATGCCCTGCGCCGTCGGGAGTTTGAAGTCCTGCCTGCCGGTGGTCTGCAAAAGCGTACCCGTGCTATGGTCAATGTCCAGGACGGCTGTCGGAATTTCTGCTCTTACTGCATCATCCCCTATACCCGTGGGCCTGTCCGCTCCGCACCGCTTCCCTTGGCGGTGGCACAGTGTCGGGATCTGGCGCGGCAGGGCTATCGGGAAATCGTGGTCACCGGTATTGAGATTGCTTCCTGGGGGGTAGACCTGCCGGGGAAGCCTACACCGGACACCCTGATTGCTGCCATTTGCGAGGCTGTCCCGGATTGCCGGGTGCGGCTGGGAAGTCTGGAGCCGAGGATTGTGACGGAGGAATTCTGCCGTGCCATTGAGAAATATCCCAATTTGTGCCCTCAGTTTCATCTGTCCATGCAATCCGGCTGTGATACGGTGCTGGCACGGATGAAGCGGAAGTACGATACCCGGCGGTATCTGCAAAGTGTGGAGCTGCTGAAGACCCACTTCCCCGGCTGCGCGGTCACCACGGATATGATCGTTGCTTTCCCCGGAGAGACCGAGGAGGAATTCCGGGAAAGCCTTGCCTTTATCCGCCGCTGCGGTTTTGCGGATATGCATATTTTTCCCTACTCCCGCCGCCCGGGGACACCTGCGGACAAGATGCCCGGTCAGCATCCCAACGCGGTGAAGGAAGCCCGAAGCAAAGCCGCCATTGCGGTGGCGCAGGAAATGAGCGAGGCATACCGCCGTGGGCTGATTGGCTCGGTGCAGACGGTGCTGTTCGAAGAGCCGGAGGGGGAATCTGTTACCGGACATTGTCCAAACTATGTAAAAGTATATGTTGAAGGAGAAGCCCTGCACAATGTCCTTCGGGATGTGGTGATTACCCATGTGTTCCGGGACGGCGTGGGGGGAGAGCTGAGAAAGGAGAATACACCGTGACTTACGAAGAAATCCGCAAGCATCCTGAGGTGCTGGCATTGCTGGAAAAGGGAAATCAAAATCTGGGGGTGTTGGGTTTTACCGACCATTCCGCTGCCCACTGTGCGTTGGTGGCGGACAGAGCGGCGTATATCCTCCGCCGTTTGGGATACTCCGACCATGATGAGGAGCTGGCGAAGATTGCCGGCTTTATGCACGACATCGGCAACGCTATTAACCGTACCCATCATGCGGAAATCGGCGCCCTGCTTGCCAATGAGCTTCTGAAGCAGACGGATATGCCCATGGAAGACCGGATTACCGTCATTGCCGCCATCGGCAACCATGACGAATCCACCGGCGGTGCCAAAGACCCCATCTCCGCGGCACTGGTGCTGGCGGATAAGACCGACGTCCGCCGTAACCGTGTCCGCACCAAGGAGAAAGAGAAATTCGATATCCACGACCGGGTCAACTATGCCGTCACCGGTTCCAGCCTGAAGGTGGAGCTGCCGGAGCATAAAATCGCGTTGAATTTGCAGGTTGATGAGAGCATCTGTACCATGTATGAATACTTCGATATCTTCCTTGGACGGATGATGATGTGCCGGGGCGCGGCAGAGATGCTGGGAGCGAAATTCCGCCTTACCGTCAACGGTGGCAAGGTGCTGTAACGGCATTGAAAGACGTTTGTCCACCAGAGGGAAACAAGCTGAATTTGTGTGAGAATCTCGGAAAAAATAAGGTAAAATACCCTTTTATTTTGGAATAATTTCACTTGACAAATCAATTTTACTGGTATATCATATGAGTACGCATCACATGACTGACGGTTTTCGCGGAGCACTGCGGGGGAGTGTGATGTGTTTTGAGCCGACCGTCTGGGCAATTCGATTCCGCAGAATCGGATTGCCTTTTTTGCTTATTTTGCCAAACAAGGAGCATATTCATGAGCTTTACCTATAAAGGTCTGACCGCTGAGCTGCAGCGGCATACGGTGACCGAAGAAGAAATCGACCGCAACCTCCAGAAACTGCTGCAGCAGTCTCCCAGAATTGCGGTGATTAAGGATCGCCCCACCCAATTGGGAGATGAGGTGGTTCTGGATTACGCAGGCTTCTGCGATGGCGAGCAGTTCGCCGGCGGCACCGCCAGCAACCAGACTCTGGTGCTGGGCAGCGGCACGTTCATTCCCGGCTTTGAAGAGCAGCTTGTGGACAAAGTTCCGGAGGAGAAGGTTATCGTTAAGGTCACCTTCCCGGAGCAGTACCATTCCGATGCCCTTGCCGGCAAGGAAGCGGAGTTACACTGTGTTATCCACGAAATCCGTGTCAAGACCCCCTACGAGCTGGACGATGTCTTCGCCAGAGAAGTGGGTGGCTGCGACACTCTGGAGGAGATGCGCCGGAAGCTGGGCGAGAGCCTGCAGGCGTATTCCGATGAGCGGGGAGAAATGGATCTGCAGGACCGTCTGCTCCGGCAGGCAGCGGACACGCTGGACTACACACCCTCTGAGGAGGATCTGAACCGGGCAGCGGAGGAGCAGCTTATGAACCTGCAGGCGCAGCTTGCCCAGCAGGGACTGACGCTGGATATGTACTGCTCCTTTATGCACACCACCCGGGAAGATCTGCTTCGGGATGCCCGTCCTGCTGCTGAGTCCGCTCTGCGGTGCAATGCCGCGGTGGACAAGATTGTGGAGCTGGAAGGTCTGGAAGCCACTCAGGAGGATATCGCTGAGGCTTTGGCAGTGGTCTGCCGCCGCAACGGTATTACTCTGGAGCAGCTTCAGCCCCATTACGACAGCGAATTCGAAGCCGCTGTCATCAAGAGTATACTCACCGGGAAGGTGATGTCCCTCATTCGTGAGGCAGCCACCGTCACGGTAGTGAATATGTAATTAAGTACCTTACCGGTACAAAATCTAAGGAGGAAACATACAATGGCAATCAATTTCGTTGACGGCAAGTATGTGGACGAGAACGGCCTGGTCAAGCTTGACCCCACCGTCTACAAGGACTGGCAGATCGCTGAAGAGGCAGAAAAGACCCTGCCCCCCGTGGACTTTTTCCGGGAGAAGCTGGGCCTGCTGCCCGATGAGATCATCCCCTACGGCAAGACCCCCAAGATCGACTTCATCAAGGTCATGAACCGTCTGAAGGACAAGCCCGACGGCAAGTTCATCGAGGTTACCGCTATCACCCCCACCCCCTTCGGTGAAGGTAAGTCCACCGTTTCTCTGGGCCTGATCGAGGGCCTGGGCTACATCGGCAAGAACGTCGGCGGCGCTCTGCGTCAGCCCTCCGGCGGCCCCACCATGAACGTTAAGGGTACTGCTGCCGGCGGCGGCAACGCTCTGCTGATGCCCATGACCGAGTTCTCTCTGGTTCTGACCGGTGACATCAACGACATCATGAACGCTCAAAACCTGGCTATGGTGGCTCTGACCGCCCGTATGCAG
>JAFULI010000034.1 GCA_017473455.1 Oscillospiraceae bacterium | reverse complement strand
GATTTTGAGAAGGTGTAGTTCGTGCGCTCAATTTTGCTCTACAGGTTATCCACAGCGACAAAATAGAGCATAAAAAGACGGTGAGCCTCATTTCCGAAGCTCACCGCTTTTATTTTGGGACTTATTATACAGCCCCTTTTTCAGGTTCTTTTTTTCTTGTCGTCCGAGGCATAGTAGCCTTCATAACCACGGCGGTAACGCCTATGGTACCGACGGGTATAAATGCCGCCGCCCTCCGTAGAACAGTTGTATACAATGCCCAGCACATTACTGCCCATATACGAAAACTGCTGAACCATAGCGGAAAACACATTGCGGTTGCAGTAATTCTGCCTTGCCACCAGCAAAACACCATCCGCCCAATTGGCTACCGTCAGCGCATCGCTGACCTCCCCAACGGGGGGTAAATCCAACAGAATATAGTCATATTTCTTCCGAAGGATGTCCAACAGCTCTTTCATGCGGAAAGAACTGAGCAGCTCCACCGGGTTAGGCGGATTGCGTCCTGCCGTGATGACATCAAAGGTATCCGACATCCGCTGACCGCTGCGCTGCACCACTTCTTCCAATTCACTTTGTCCCGTAAGGTAGTTGGACAGCCCCGGGCTTTTTTTGATTTTCAGCTTGGCTGCCGTGGTAGGACGGCGCATATCACAGTCGACTACCAGCACCCGCTGATCAAGCTGCGCCAAAGAGTATGCCAAATTCAAAACAGACAGACTCTTGCCCTCACCTGCCATGGCACTGGAAACACAGACAACATGACACCGTGCATCGTCTGCAAAGGAGAATTGCAGTTTGGTTCTCAGAAGCTTATAGGCTTCCGTTGCGGCAAAGGACATATTCTGTCCCAGAAAATCCTGCTGTGTGCCGGATTTTTCCGGTTTCTTGCTGTTTGCCGCATCCGCATAGCCATAATAGCCACCCTTGCTGACAGTGGTCATATCCGGTATTGCTGCCAAAATCGGATGTCGGCAGAGCCAGACAATATCTCCCTCTTCCCGGATGGTAACATCCAGAAACTCCTCGCCAATGACCCAGAACAAAGCACCAAAAAGTCCAATCACAAAACCGATAAAGCAGTTAAGCAGATGAATGGGATAGCTGGGGGAAGCCGGCACCACTGCCCGCTCTACCACTTTGCAGGAGGTTCCCTCAATCAGCTCGGAAATTCTTTCAGGGAAAATTCCGGCGATTCCATCCGCAATCCGATCCGCCTGATAGCGGCTGGGGCTTCTGACCGTCACCTGAAAAATCTCGGTGCCGTTCACCGCATTGGCAGAAATCATATCCTGCAGTTCCCTATGGCTTAAATCCACTCCGGTATACTCCGCCACCTGAAGCAACGTTTCCCGGGATTCCAGAATGACAATATAAGAATCCACCAGATGCTTGGCAGCAGACAAATCACCGGCATCCACCTTGATGCTGCTGTCACCTACGGTAACGGAACTGTTGTCCACATAAAACAGAGCGGTTGCTTCATATTTCGGTGTGATAAACGTACGGGAGATCCAAAAACCAAGAAGCGCACCAACCACAGCCACAGCGGCGATCAGCCAAATCCGTTGATAAACGGCACTGATCAGCTGCTGCAGATTGATCTGAAGTTCCTGATTGTCATTTTGGGGTCCACGGTACATAAGGTTCTTCCTCCACCGGTTCAACAATAACCAGAGTATAATCTACCATAAAGTCGCTGTGTTTGCAACCTCTAATTTCCAACCTTAACCAATTTTTCCGAACATTCCTTAAAATAACCCAGTTACCCCTCCACCAAAAAGCGGAGGGGTATCGTGTCATTTTTTCGGTGCGTAAAGATATTCCAGAATCAATTTATCCAACGCTTCCTCGTCCACATGGAATTCCATGAATTCCTTTCCACGGACATTTTCACCCTGAGGCGACACCACATCGCCAAGACTGTAATCACCGTAACGCTCCAAAATTGTACTGATGGTGGTAGCGGTGCAGTCGGTGACCATATAGGGGGCAACCTGCTGATAGGCATCAATCACCAAATCCGGCTGTGCCTCTCTGGCTGCATCCAGTGCCGTCAGGAAGCCGCGCATATATTCCTTCTGCCGTTCCATTCTGGTGATATTCATACCATCCCCCACACCCTGACGGGTACGGACAAAGGTCATTGCCTGCTTTCCACGGAGAGTAACGGTGCCCATGGTAATGTCCGGGTCGATGGTGGAAAAGTCATCGGTGACATTGACTGTCACGCCCCCCACCGCGTCATTGAGGATCCCGATGGCATCCATATTCATAGATACATAGTAATCGATTTTCAGACCGTAAAGGAACGTGGAAACCGTCTTTCGCAGATTGATGCAGCTATCCTCCAGACCTTTTCCGTAGGTATGTGCCAGAGCGAGCTGTCCGTAGTAAGTGCCGGCTTCTCTGCCGTTCAAGCCCAAAACCGGCATGGTCAGCATGGTATCCCGGTTCAGGCTGATGATGTCAATTTCCTCATCCGTGTGGTCAAAGATAATCAAGCTGACCATATCCGCCTCGCCGGGGTTATTATAGGAATTACTTTCCTTGACCGGGCCATCCTCGTCAATACCTGCCATCATCAGGACAGTAATGTCCTGACGGGGGAAATACTCCACACCATCCCGAAGGATGGTCTTGCTGTCTTCACTGCCGGTGCCGTCCTGAGGACGAAAAACAGTGGACTCCAGAAACCGGAGCCCACTGTACAGGAACACGAGCACCAGGAGCAGGATGACAATCAGGAGAATTGGGTTGCCTTTTAATTTCTTATGGCTCATATTCTTCATCCTATTCCCAATGAGTAGGGTTTATTAAGCAGCGTGCTTCTTCTGATCCGCGCGGTAAATGACGGTAACCACCACGATGGCAGCCAGAGCGCCCAGAGCAATCAGAGCCCAAGGCAGACCGCTGACGTCGCCGGTCTTCTCAGGGGGAGTCACACCGGTGGGGACAGAGAAAGCAACGGGGCAGACATCTTCGAAAACGCAGGTAACGGTACCGTCACCGTTGTTCACGGCCTCAACGGGAACCCACTCGCCGCTGATGGAAGATCTGGCACGGCTCAGCATGCCGCCCATATAGACCATGACAACCACAGTCTCACCCTCAGCAACACCCAGATCAAAGGTCAGCTTCAGGGTGACACCCTCCTCGGCCAGCATCTTGGGATGCTCTTCGCACAGGAAGCTGACATCGAACAGGTCACGGACGACCATGTTACCGGTGTTGTACTTCTTGTCGATCTTGGAATAAGGCAGCTCCATAACACCGCTCTTCAGCTGGCTGTACACTTCACGCAGAATCTCTCTTGCGATTTCGGGAATCCGGGTAGAAGTATCGACCTCAGCAATGGGGGTGATTACAAGGCAATCTTCATAGACGTAATCGATGATCTGACCGTCTTCATCGCAAAGGGTACCGATTGCTTGCTTGCCATCGGGGTCAGGAACGGGCACCACATCCGGAGCGGGCTTGTAGGTAACACTGGGGACAAACTCTGCCTCGGCTGCCAGCACGGGCACACACAGACTTGCCAGCACAACGCAAGCAGCAATGATCGCAATCAATCTTTTCATTACACTCATCTCCATAAATAAAATTATTCATACGCCGCCCATCGGCGCAAGGACATACACTCTTCAGGGGAGCCGGTTTTCCAGCACCCGATTTTCCCACCGGCAGATACGCTCCAGAGCTTCCTGCCCCAGTCTGCGGCGGATAATCTCCGCTGCCTCGTCCAAATCCGGCTTTCTCCGGATCGGGTCATGGCAATCAGAGCCAAGTAAATGAATGCGCTCTGCACTCAGGAGTTTCAGCGCCAGAGGTCTCGTCAGACGGTTGCGGAAGAATTCTCCGCTGGCTTGAACCAGAACCGGCATTTCAGAGAGTTTTTTTGGCAAAGCGCAGGGATTAACCAGCGGCAGATACCGCTCGATATGGGCAACAATTGGGGTAATGCCCCGTTTTTGTTCCAAATCCTGCAACTCCCGAAGCATCCGCTCCGACCAATGCCCCAAGGGCATCTCCACCAGCAGGCAGGAAGTGCCGGCAATGGTCAGCATAGAAAGCTCTTCGCAGTCGCTGATTCCTTCAAAGAAGTGAACCTCTGCCCCCGGTATGACCTGCGGCAGGGTCTGTCCCCGGGTCACAGCCTGCAGAGCATGGATTGCCTTTTCCCTGCGCTCGTAAAAACGTCGGGGGGAATCGGAGTTTGCATAGAAATGCGGTGTCGCAACAACCCGGGAAATTCCCTGCTGATGCATTCTTTGCAGCATTTCCAGCGACTGCTCCGGACTTTTGCTCCCATCATCCACACCGGGAAGGATATGGGTATGGAAGTCTCCAATCATGCCGCTCAAGACTTATCTTCCTGCTCGGCACGGCGGGCATTGATATAACTGCCCTCGTAGCGGTTCTGGTAACCTCGCATCCCCTTACCCCGGTAGCGGTAGCTTCCGCCGCCTTCCGCGGTACAGTTCAGGATAATACCCAGAACCCGTCCGCCAACGAAATCAAACTGATTGATGGCGGTACTCAGGGCTTTGCTGTTACAGTAATTCTGGCGGACAACCATCAGGACACCGTCGACCATGGTAGCGGCGACCAATGCGTCACTGACCTCGCCCAGCGGGGGCAGGTCAAGAATCACGTAATCATAGTCATCCCGGAACATTTCCAGCGCATCCTTCATGCCGTCAGAGCTGAGCAGCTCGATGGGGTTGGGCGGATTCCGACCGGCAGCAATCACATCAAAGGCACAATCTCCTGCACTGTAGGTCTTCACCACTTCGTTAAGGATCACCTGACGGGTAAGGAAATTGGAAAGGCCGGGAACCTTTTTGATGTTCAGCTTGGTATTCAGAGAGGGACGGCGCATATCGCAGTCAATCAGCAGTACACGCTTGTTGAGCTGTGCCAAAGAGAACGCCAGATTGGCGCTGGACAAACTCTTGCCCTCGCCTGCCATGGAACTGGTAACACCGATGACATGGCAGTTCTTGCCGTCGGTAAAGGAGAACTGCAGCTTGGTACGCAGCAGCTTATAGGCTTCAGAAGCAGCAAAACTGATTTTCTCGCCCACCAGAGCGGTTTCCTTGTCGCTGCCAAGCACCAGAGCGTGCTTCCGACCGGTGCCGGAATAATAGCCGCCCTTGGTTTGCACCGTCATATCCGGAACAGCAGCCAGCACCGGGTGGGAGCAAATCTGCTGCACATCCTCTTCGGAACGGATAATCACATCGAACAGCTCATACACCACCAGCACACCAATGCTGACCAGCAAGCCCAGCAGGAAGCCGATGACGGTATTGAGAAAATAGTTGGGAGAACTGGGTTCCTGCGCCACAATGGGGCCATCCACCACTTCGGCGGAGCTGCCGTCGATAATGGTTTTGATTCGGTTCGGAAGGATTTCCTCAATGGCTACCGCAATGCGGTGAGCTTCCAGAGGATCGGGGCTTTCCACCACGACCTGAAAAATCTCCGTGCCGTTGACCGAGGCAGCGGAAACCATTCCACGAACCTCAGCATCGCTCCGGTTGACACCGGAGTAATCAATGACATCCAGCAGGGTTTCCCGACTTTCGAGAATAACAATATAAGAGTCCACCAAATCCTGCCGCGCGGTCAGGTCACCGGCAGAAATCACCGCGCCGGAAATAGACAGCGTGGAGTTATTGACATAGAACAGCACAGCGGACTCATACTTAGGAGTAATCAGGTAAAAGCTGCCGACAAAGGTCAGCACCGCACACACGATACCGGTCAGCGCCACCAGCCAGCTTTTCCGCAGCAAGGCGGATATTACCTGCTTGACGTGAATTTCCTTCACCGCAGCCCTTACTTTTTCCTTTTCATTCATGCTTGACGCCTCCATAGAAGCCCTTCCGGGGTGCGAAAGCGTACAGCATCCCCATAATTATCGATAGCTACTAATATACTAACAGCTTTTTTTCAGGATGTCAACTGGATTTTACTGTTTTTTCCGCCATACCATCCGGTCAACAATACCGGTATAACTCTGGATCAGACGTACCACCTTATCGGATACGTTTTCTTCCACATAATCCGGAACCGGGATTCCGTGGCAGCCCTGCTCATGCAGCGCAACCGCGGTATCCACCGCCTGCAAAAGGCTCTTTTCATCGATGCCTGCCAGCACAAAGCATCCCTTATCCAAAGCCTCGGGACGTTCCGTAGAAGTGCGGATACAAACTGCCGGGAACGGATGTCCCACAGAGGTGAAGAAGCTGGACTCCTCCGGCAAAGTTCCGGAGTCGCTGACCACCGCAAAGGCATTCATCTGCAGGCAGTTATAATCATGGAAGCCCAAAGGTTCATGGCGAATGACCCGGGAGTCAAGCCGGAAACCGCTCTGCTCCAGCCGTTTTCCGGAGCGGGGATGGCAGGAATACAAAATAGGCATATCATACTTCCGTGCCAAAGCGTTAACCGCTGTGAACAAAGAGGTAAAATTCTCTGCCGTGTCGATATTCTCTTCCCGATGGGCAGACAGAAGGATGTATTTTCCCTTTTCCAGTCCCAGCCGGCTATGGATATCGGAAGCGCAAATTGCCTCCAGATTCTTATGCAGCACCTCTGCCATGGGAGAACCGGTTACATAAGTACGCTCTCTGGGCAGACCGCATTCCGCCAGATACCGACGGGCATGCTCGGAGTATGCCATATTGACATCGGAAATAATATCCACAATCCGGCGGTTGGTTTCCTCCGGCAGACACTCATCCTTGCAGCGGTTGCCTGCCTCCATGTGGAAAATGGGAATGTGCAGCCGCTTTGCGGAGATGGCACACAGGCAGGAGTTGGTATCTCCCAAAATCAGCAGCGCATCGGGCTTCAGCCGTACCATCAGCTTATAGGTGCTGCTGATGATATTGCCCATGGTCTGGCCCAAATCATCTCCCACCGCATTCAGATATACCTCCGGCTCTCCCAGCTTCAAATCCCGGAAAAAGATGCCGTTGAGGTTATAATCATAATTCTGACCGGTATGGGCAAGGATGCAGTCAAAGCAGGCACGGCATTTTTCAATCACCGCCGACAGACGGATAATCTCCGGACGGGTACCCACCACAATGAGCAGCTTCAGCTTGCCGTTATTCTGAAAGGAACATTCGTTCATTGTACCACCTCACGGTATGTATCCGGGCGCTGATTGTCAAAGCATTCGTTCGCCCACATAAACGTCACCAAATCTCTGGTGTCGCTGAGATTAATAATGTCATGGGTATATCCGGGAAGCATATGCACAGCCTGAATTTCCTCACCGGAAACCCGGAATTCCAGCACTTCCCCGCTGCCGATCCGACGCTGCCGAATCAGTCCCTCTCCGGAAACCACCATAAAGAATTCCCACTTGCTGTGGTGCCAATGCTGTCCCTTGATCATGCCTGGCTTGCTGACATTGACGCTGAACTGACCATTGTTCCGGGTGCGGATCAACTCTGTAAAGCTGCCCAGCTCATTGATATTCATTTTCAGCGGCACTGCAATCTTGTCTGCAGGCAGATAGGACAGATAGGTGGAATACAGCCGCTTTTCAAAAGAATCTTCGGGAATTTCCGGCATCATCAGGGTTTTGGGCTGTGCCTTAAAGGTTTCCAGCAAATGGACAATCTGTCCCAAAGTTACCCGAAAACTCACAGGAACATAGCGGTACCGCCCCTGAGGATTGGGAACAATCCCCAAGCCGTCATAATCGCAGGCATGGGCTTTTCCCTCCAGCGCGTCCAGAAGCTCCTGAAGCAGGTCATCGATATACGTCAGCTCCAGCTCCACAGCAGGATCGCTGACGGTAATGGGCAAATCCCGGGCAATATTATGGCAGAAGGTTGCCACCACGCTGTTATAATTGGGGCGGCACCATTTACCGAAGAGGTTGGAGAACCGATACACCAGCGCCGGCGCTCCGGTCTGCTCCCCGTAGGACAGCAGAAGTTCTTCTCCTGCCAGCTTGCTCTTGCCATAATCAGACTGTCCATACCGTCCGATCAAGGTCGCCTGAATGGAGGAAGAAAGCATCACCGGGCAGGCATTGCCGTGACGTTTCAAAGTCTCCAGCAAGGTTGAAGTGAAGCCAAAGTTTCCCGCCATAAATTCTTCGGGATTCTCAGGACGGTTCACACCAGCCAGATGGAACACAAAATCCGCCCGGGCGCAGTAGCTGTCCAGCAAATCGGCAGGGGTGTCCAAATCAAATTCAAACACTTCCTCCACCCGGATGCCGGGTCGGGTACGGTCTTTGCCGTCACGAATATTATAAAGGGTCTGCACCAGATTTTTTCCCACGAAGCCACCGGCTCCCGTGACTAAGATCTTCATGCCCCTTCTCCTTTCTATGCTTGTATGGTGCTCTCAGCACCCATCCAAAAGCTCCCGGATGTACGCAAGACCCAAGAGCTTCTGCTTTACCTGCTCCACGTTCAGCAGTTGGGTATTGCTGCTGTTGAACTCCCGCAGGTGATTCCGTCGGGAATCGCCCTCTTTGAAATATTTATCGTAGTTCAGATCCCGATTGTCTGCCGGAACCCGATAGAAATCGCCCAAATCAATGGCGCCGGCGCATTCCTCGTTGGTCAGCAGGGTTTCATAGAGCTTCTCTCCATGACGGATGCCGATGACCTTAATCTCATGACCGGGGTCAAACAGCTCCGTAACCGCCTGCGCCAGCACGGAAATGGTACAAGCCGGTGCCTTCTGCACCAGAATATCACCGCTGACACCCTGCTCAAAAGCAAACAGCACCAAATCCACCGCCTCATCCAAGGACATGATAAAACGGGTCATTTCCGGCTCTGTAATGGTAATGGGCTTTCCGGAGCGAATCTGGTCAATCCACAGAGGAATGACACTCCCCCGACTGCACATCACATTGCCGTAACGGGTGCAGCAAATTTTGGTTTTATCCGGGGAAACGGTACGGCTCTTCGCCACCACTACCTTCTCCATCATTGCCTTGGAGGTACCCATGGCATTGACGGGATAGGCAGCCTTGTCGGTGGACAGACAAATCACCGTCTGCACCCCGGTCTCAATTGCCGCGGTCAGCACATTGTCCGTGCCGATGACATTGGTTTTAACCGCCTCCATGGGGAAGAACTCGCAGGAAGGCACCTGCTTCAGCGCCGCAGCGTGGAACACATAATCCACACCGTACATGGCATTCTTCACCGAAGCCAAATCCCGAACATCCCCGATATAGAATTTCACCTTGGAAGCAAGCTCCGGCATCCGGGACTGGAATTCATGGCGCATGTCGTCCTGCTTTTTTTCATCCCGGGAGAACACCCGGATTTCTCCAATGTCCGTTTGCAGAAAACGGTTCAGCACAGCGTTGCCGAAAGAACCGGTACCGCCGGTAATCAAAAGTGTCTTATCCTTAAAAAGACCCATAAATTCCACTTTTCCCCTTTATCTTACAACTTTTGCGTATAATATCCCTATGTTAGCCTATTATATCTCAGTTCCCGCGAAATGTCTATACAGATTCTGCTTTTCCCGAAAACCTTTTTACAAAAGAGCCGCCGCTCATGATGAGCGGCGGCAGATCATTTTTAATTACTGGTTCTCAGCCAGTTCCTTCAGAGCGTCCTTGCGGCTGAAGTTTGCACGGCCCTTCTCGTCGAAGCCCATGAACTTCACCCAGGTCATATCGCCCAGCTGCAGAACGTCCTCGACCTTCTCAACACGGCGGTTCTCCAGCTTGGAGATATGCACCATGCCGTCGTGACCGGGAGCGATTTCCACGAAAGCACCGATGGGCAGGATGCGGACAACCTTACCGTAGTACAGCTTGCCCACCTCGGGAACGAAGCAGATATCGTCCACCATCTTCTTGGCAGCGTAGGCAGCGTTGGCATCCACAGCGGAGATGAACACAGAACCGTCGTCGTCGATATCCACCTTGGCACCGGTCTCGGCGCAGATCTTCTGGATGGTCTTACCGCCGGAGCCGATGATCTCGCGGATCTTGTCCACGGGGACCTTCATGCTGATCATCTTGGGAGCGTACTCGCTGACCTCAGCGCGAGGCTCGGCGATGGCCTTCAGCATGACCTCGGACAGGATCTGCAGACGGGCAACGCGGCAGCGCTCCA
This sequence comes from Oscillospiraceae bacterium, assembly GCA_017473455.1. GTDB lineage: Bacteria > Bacillota > Clostridia > Oscillospirales > Oscillospiraceae > Faecousia. Next base: position 286 of record JAFULI010000034.1, on the reverse strand, counting down.
GAGCGTCGGCGATGATTTCCATGGTCAGACCCTTGTTCTTCAGGTCCATCTGGATAGCGGTAATACCCTCGGTAGTACCGGCAACCTTGAAGTCCATCTCACCGTGGAAGTCTTCAACACCCTGAATGTCGGTGAAGGTTCTCCACTCACCGGTCTCCTGATCGGAAATCAGGCCGCAGGAAATGCCGGCTACGGGACGGCGGATGGGAACACCGGCATCCATCAGAGCCAGAGTAGAGCCGCAGATAGAGCCCTGAGAGGTAGAGCCGTTGGAAGACAGAACCTC
>JAFULI010000003.1 GCA_017473455.1 Oscillospiraceae bacterium | reverse complement strand
TAAATTGTTGTTTGAAGTTCAATTACGCATATGTCACTTGCCTCTCCCTATGGGAGAGGTGCCCCCGAAGGGGGCGGAGAGGGTATCGTGATTTTCTTAAAGAAAATCACATCGCCGCAGGTGATAACGACACATTTTCCTGAAAATCAGAAAAAATCTAACATTTTTCTGATTGCCCTCTCAGTCACGCCTTACGGCGTGCCAGCTCTCCCAAAGGGAGAGCCAAGTCGCCTGTGTTGTAGGTTAAACAACAATTTGCATTCCTAACCACCGGGATAATCTAAGATATCCAAGTCTTTATAGGGATATTTTCGCTCCCAGCCCAATGTGGTCTTTTCTACTGTAGAGCGGTGATTGGACAGTAGCCGGACAATATCATAAGCATTAATCCAAATTTCCGAATTGCATTCCTTCTGGCTTTCGTCAAAGATTAGCTGAATACCAAAATGAAGGTGTACAGCTTCGATATTGTTTACATTCTCCCGGTCGGAGTATCCGGTTCTGCCCATAAAGCCAATCAAATCTCCTGCCTGCACAGTATCCCCCACTTCCAACCCTTCGGCAAAGGGGTGATCCTTTTGCAGGTGGGCATAGTAATAGTATCGCCGGGAATCAAAGGAACGGATTCCGATTCGCCATCCACCGTATCGGTTCCAGCCCATGGCTTCCACCACGCCTCCCTCCACCGCAATAATGGGTGTTCCCAATGAACCCATCAGGTCATTTCCCAAATGCTTTCTGGCAAAACCGAAGGAACGGCGCATACCAAAATCCGAGCAATGGCTGTAGCCATATCCTGCCGCTACAGGCGAAAAGGCTTTCAAACCGTACTGTCCTACCCATTGACCGTTCACTTCAATGGCATAGCTGCCCAAAAGTCCTCCCAGAGCTGCCGAAAAACTCTCGTGATAATAGTCATAGTATTTGCTGCCATCTCCAGCAAGTTCCCGGGGTGATAAATTTCGTTTCATGTCCGCTGCCGCTTTTTTTACGGATACCAAGCCGCACCGTCCCCCGGTTCGGCAGGCCGCAAGCGCAAGCACATCAATCCATGGAATATGTTTCTCCTGCTCGTAGGTTGCAATGTCCTGCTCCATAGCGTATTTCAGCGACTCATACGGCACATTAAAATCCACCCACCGTATCGGTTGTGCACCCACAGGAATCGCCATGGACAGTGCCAAAAGCAAGCAAAGCAAAAAACGTCGTTTCATACCCATCACCTCTGTATCAGGGTATGAAACGACGTATTTTTCATGCAAGGGAAAGTTTTCATAGCGGATTATTTCAAATCTCTGCGAATACCCTCTGCGATACGGTAGATATCCTCCATAGTCTGAATTCCGGAGATTTGCTCCTTATAATAATTGCTGTAGGCAACTCCCCGTAAGTACCAGGCAAAGTGCTTTCTCGCCTCCAGACAGGCAATATGCTCCCCCTTATCCTCCCGGGCAAGCTCGAACTGACGAAGCGCAGTATCTACCCGTTTTGCAAGGGGTGGACGCCGGTAGCCCTGCTCCCCTGCCAACGCACTTTGTGCTTCAGAGAAAATCCACGGATCTCCGAAGGTAGCTCTGCCAATCATGATACCGTCCGCACCGGTGCGGCGAAGGCAATCGCAGGCAGTCTTACCGTCGACAATATCACCATTGGCAATCACCGGGATGGAGAGCTGCTGTTTGACCTTAGTAATCATATCCCAGTCCGCAACACCGGAATATAGCATCCCACGGGTTCGTCCATGAACGGTAACCATAGCTGCACCGTTATCCTCCATCCGCCGGGTAAAGTCCAGCACGTTAATGCTTCCTTTATCCCAGCCAAGGCGGCATTTTACCGTGACCGGCACATCCACCGCTTTGACCACAGCAGCAACAATCTCCCCAGCCAGCTCCGGTGTCCGCATCAGACCGCAGCCATCGCCGGAGTTGGCGATTTTCGGCATAGGGCAGCCCATATTGATGTCAATAAAGTCACATCCGGAAATCTCCAGTGCAAGAACCGCTCCCCGCGCCATGATTGCAGGGTCGTTTCCAAAAATCTGCGCACCGCAGATACTGCCCTGATTCTTCCGCAGCAGAGCTGCACTTTTCTTATCTTTATATACCAATGCACGGCTGGATACCATCTCTGTAACAGTCAGGTTTGCCCCCAACTCAGCGCAGATGGTACGAAATGCCCAGTCCGTCACCCCTGCCATTGGGCCAAGGGCAATGGGATTTGTGATTTCAATATTTCCAATTCGCATGGATGTTCTCTCTTTCTAGCAATGTTTCGGTATCATAACACAAACGCAGTGCGTTCGCAAGTCAAATCAACACTGTCAAAAGCCAAATGGCTCCGGTCAGTGCAGCTCCTCCTGCTGCCCACATCGGTGCAGGTAGAGAAAAACGGGCTTTTTTCCCTCCGAAACCCCGGATTGCCTGCCGCGCTTCTTTGAGCAGAAGTTCATCGGTCACGCCCTGCGCCACCGCATCATCTTTCAATATAAAAATCGCCTGCTCGAACAGTTTCGGATCCGGGGAATGTACCACTATTACTTGTTTTGATATTCCTTTAACCATGTCCACATCTCCTTTCGGGTTCATAATACCCGATTAGAGCCGATTTCAAACCTGATCCTTTGGTCGTTTATACCGCCCATGCGGTTCCCATTCCGGTAACGGATAACGCTGCATGGCACCAAAAATCCGCTCTTTCAAATCAGGGTATGTCTTGCTCAACTCAAAGACAAGCTGCTTGATTTCCTCCCGTTTTGTGGTTTTGTCAACGGGACAGCGGTTCTCTATCACCGGCAAGTTTTGACGAAGAGCAAAATTATCAACTGTCTTTTCATGAATATAGAGCATGGGGCGAATCTGGGTAATGCCGGTACGATCCAAATCCGTCACCGGCTGGAAACAACTGATTCTCCCCTCATAAATCAGGGACATAACAAAGGTTTCCACCGCATCATCATAATGATGTCCAAGTGCCAGTTTGTTGAAGCCCATGTCAAGGATTGCCTGGTTCAATGCACCCCTACGCATTTTAGAACACATGGAGCAGGGATTTTTCTCCTTCCTATGGTCAAATATGATGGGAGCAATCTCAGTTTTGACAACATGATACGGCACCTCAAGTTCCCTGCACAGCGCTTCAATGGGGCTGTAATCCATCCCCAGGCCCATATCTATAGTGATTGCCTCCAGGTCAAAAGGTCTGTTAAAATATTTTTTCAGTCCTGCCAAAAGCACCAGCAAAACCACAGAATCCTTTCCCCCGGAGACACCTACAGCGATTTTGTCTCCGGCACGGATCATATCATAATCATCCACACATCGGCGGACAAGCCCCATCAGCTTTTGCATTATTGGATTTCCTCCTGAAAAATAACAAAAATAGTACATGAGCATTTGAGAGTAAACAAGAGCATTTTAGAGAATTTAAGAGTTCTCTTCGCAATATATAAATTTTGTGAAAATTGGTGTTGACATTTGAATTTCCGTGTGATATATTTCTAACGCTTCGGAGACATTGTACTCCCTGCAACTGAATTTGTCAAAATATTTTAACCTATCGGAGGAACGCATATGTCCACTACACTCGCTAAGAAGGAGACCCTGCAGCGCAAGTGGTATGTCATCGACGCTGCCGGCAAGCCCCTGGGCCGTACTGCTGTCACCGTCGCTAACCTGCTGCGCGGCAAGCACAAGGTCGATTTCACCCCCAACGTTGACTGTGGCGATTTCGTCATTGTCATCAACACTGACAAGGCCATCCTCACCGGCAAGAAGCTGGATCAGAAGCACTACTACCGTGTTTCCGGCTGGATTGGCGGTCTGAAGGACACCAAGGCTCGTGTCATGCTGGAGAACCGCTCCGACTACGCTATGGAGCTGGCTGTCAAGGGTATGCTGCCCAAGAACTCCATTGGCCGCAACGCCATGACCCGTCTGCACCTGTACAAGGGTGATGAGCATCCTCACGCTGCCCAGAAGCCCGAGACCTGGACCCTGGACTAATTGGAGGTAAGTTACTATGTACGAGAGCAAGACGAAGTATTACTACGGCACCGGCCGCCGTAAGTCCTCCGTGGCCCGTGTTCGCGTCTATGAGAACGGCACCGGTTCCATCATCATCAACGGTCGTGACATCAACGACTACTTTGGTCTGGACACCCTGAAGCTGGTTGTCAATCAGCCCCTGGTCACCACCAACATGGTTGGCAAGGTTGACGTGGTTGTTACCGTCGCCGGTGGCGGCGTTTCCGGTCAGGCTGGCGCTATCCGCCATGGCATCTCCCGTGCCCTGCTGACCCTGAACCCCGAGTACCGTGCTTCCCTGAAGGCCGCCGGTTTCCTGACCCGCGACCCCAGAATGAAGGAGAGAAAGAAGTACGGTCTGAAAGCAGCCCGTCGCGCTCCCCAGTTCTCCAAGAGATAATCTGTTTCTCTTACGAACAATCAAAACCCGGAAACCGCTTTGGTTTCCGGGTTTTTTCGCAGCACTTCCCTATTTGGCGCAAGTTGGTATAAGACTTCTAACACTGTATTATCATATATTGCAATCCACATTAAAATTTGCTAAAATTATACCATTCGATCAATGTTAGTTTTCCGTTCATCGCCTATTTTTAGAAAGAGCAATTATTATGGAATTTAATGAAAAATTACAGGAACTTCGAAAGCAAAAAGAACTCACTCAGGAAGAACTTGCAAAGGTTCTTTTTGTATCCAGAACCGCAATTTCAAAATGGGAATCCGGCAGAGGATATCCCAATATAGATTCTTTGAAAGCAATAGCAAAGTTCTTTGGAGTAACGATTGACGAACTACTATCAGGGGATGAGTTACTGACCATAGCAGAAGAAGATACCAAGCAAAAAGAAAACCGTTTTCGTGACTTGATATTTGGTTTGCTCGATTGCAGCATTTCAATGTTCTTTTTCCTACCGTTCTTCAGACAGACCGTAGATGGAATATTGCAGGATGTTTCCCTTTTATCCCTTACCGAAATTGCTTCCTATTCGAAGACAACTTATTTTGTTGTTGTAATTGAAATTATTATTTGGGGAGTTTTGACCCTTGTTCTGAGAAACTGCCATCAAACATTTTGGGAAAAAAGCAAAAGCATAATTTCTTTGGCGTTAAATAGCATTGGGGCGCTTCTCTTTATCATTAGTCCGCAACCATATGCAGCGGCATTTCTGTTCATATTCTTGGTAATAAAGGTGTCAATGCTTATCAACCGGCAATGATACGCAAAGTATCATTGTTGTGACGCCCCGTTTCTTGTGACTGTTCATACCATATCATAAAATGTATTCAGGCGAGAGCCAAATACAAAAAGGTAGGTTGAACAAATGAAAAAAGAAAAACAGAAAAACTTTTGCATTGCAATATGCATGCTTGCAGCATTTTTGCTGTGGACGGTGACAATCCGATTTTTTGATATGCAGGCAATCGGGCCACAGAAATCAACTGTCGGGTTTGCAACAATTAACCACTTCGTGCATAACCTTACCGGTGTGCATATGGTTCTTTATACTGTTACAGATTGGCTTGGTCTGGTGCCCCTTATGATTGTAATGGGTTTCGGCACTCTCGGACTTTTTCAATGGATTAAAAGAAAACATCTATTGAAAGTGGATTATAGTCTCCTTGTTCTTGGCGGTTTCTATATCGTTGTAATTGCCGTATATATCCTCTTCGAAATACTTATTGTAAATTACAGGCCCGTATTGATTAATGGATATTTGGAGGCATCTTATCCATCATCAACAACTATGCTTGTAATGTGCGTTATGCCGACGGCTATAATGCAGTTTAATTCTCGCATTAAAAATGATATTCTCAAACGGTGTGTCTCTTCCGCAATTATCGTTTTTATTGCTTTTGTGGTAATTGGCAGACTCATTTCGGGTGTGCATTGGTTTACCGACATTGTCGGCGGTACTTTGCTTAGTGCAGGACTTGTGCTGATGTATCGTGCAATCATTAGTTTGTGAATTGCTGAATTCCAACAAGTCGAACTGATTTTGAAACTCTAAAACTCTAGACACAGCAGGTATCCATCATAGACGTGATGATATAACAAGTGAAATCATTTAACTGGTATGGGCGAGTCGTTTAGCGGCTCGCCCTTTTGTTGTCAAAAACCCCCGGAAACCGCTGTAGTTTCCGGGGGCTTGGTCAGGCAGTCTTACGTTTCTTTGCAATCAGGAATACTGTACTAAACAGCATCAGGGTTATACCGGTTACGGTAAATACCCATGTGCCGATGCCGCCGGTTTCGGGCAGGATTGCACCGCTTACATTCGCTATGACAATCTCATTTTCCTCGGTATGACTGGTGGCATTGATCGTCAGCTTCATAGCATCCCCCAGCAGATTATAGCCCGCAGGGGCTTGGGTCTCCAGCAGATAATACTCTCCGAAGGCAAGACCGTAGACGGTTACCTTTCCTTCTTCATCTGAGATTACCTCCGTGACCCGTTCACCATGCAGTGCGCCATTGTCAAAGAAGGATACCTTAACTACCGGCCCCACAACACCGGCAATGGTAGTGAGGTTCTCACTGCCTGCGGTAACTTCCTCTGCAGTAGCGGCACGGTACAGTTCAAACACCGCTCCAGCCAACACGGTGCCGTTATCCCCGGCATCCACCTTACGCAGATTGACACCGCCGGTGTATACAACAGGCTCGTCCGACTCTACCTCAAAGTCAAAATTGACGGAATTGGTATCGTGCAGGATCGCCTGGTTAGAGATTTCCTCCCCCATTCCCGCGTTGGCATTGAGCCAGACATCCGCCTCTTCATCCAGAGTCACCTTTCCGTAATTGGATACGGTGTAGTTAACATGGCCGTTGATACGTTCCTCATTGCACAAGTCGTAGTATTTGGTTGCACTGGGCATCTTGGTCGTGTAGATGGTACGCACAAAGTCCGTAAATACCAATTCAGACCCGTGATCAGCCTGCCAAATGGCGGTCTGGGTGCCAGAAATGGCCTCGCCGATGGTCAGATCCGTTACTCCGGAGGCTTTCCCCAGCTCCTGCAGTTTTTCCGCTACTCGCGCGGCATGCTCTTCCGTGGTCTGTGCAGAATCCGGAACAATGTAGAACCCCTCCTGCACAATGGCACGCAGAAGTCCCGCGGAACCGGCGGCATGGGTGGAGTCCTCCAGATTCTGACGACGGTAACGGTGATCAGGCAGCGCGCCGACTTTGATATCGGTACAGTAGGCAGGAATTACTTCCTTGGTGATGGTATTGTACAAGGAGAAGATGTTGCTCTGTATGTAACTCGGTGACCCATCGTATGCATAATCCGTGATATAAGGGCTGAAATATTGAAATCTCGGGTCATCATAATCATCATCGCTGACGTTATGGTTCAAAACATACTCGTCCGTTTCCTCATACTCCTCTGCCGCGAAAACGGTACCCGCCATGGACATGGCCAATACCGCTGCAATCAACAGTGACAGTACACGCTTCAAGCCCTTCATAACCATCCTCCCTTTACTTTCTGATGCAATAGATTATACGGCTATACAAGTATACTATCAACACTATTTCGTTTCCATGACCTCCACTACCAGTTCATAATTTACCATTATCTTTCGTCAAAACGTCTTGCCATTCTTGACTTTCCTTAAAGATAATTGTATGATTTAGATAGTTAACATTTGCAGGAGGTTCATAACATGAAAGTAAACGCCAAACGAATCATAAGCGGCTTATTGGTTCTGTGTATGTGCATAGCCATACTGTTTCAGGGGTTACCGGCAGTCAAGGCCGTTTCCCCAACCTACAGCGTATCATCCGCATACGCAGCCAGCAGTTACTATTCCTCTTTGCAGGCAGTTGAGCTGACCGGCAACCAACGGGATGATATCATCAATGTTGCCTTGTCCCAGGCCGGATACCATGAGGGCAGCTATAACGGCGACACCGGCGGCGCCAATGATGGCAGCTACAGCAACTACACCGAGTATAATTACTGGTATAACAACTATGTTAACAGCGGTATGCCCGTGGGCGGTGAGTACGCTCCCTGGTGTGCCACCTTCGTATCCTGGTGCGCCGAGCAAGCCAACATCCCCACTTCCATTATTCAGCGTTCCACCGCCGCTGGCTGCTCTTCCTACAGCTTCAATCTCTACTTCTACGCCGGCGGTTCTTCCCTGAACTCCAGCAGCGACAACAACTATCACTTCCTCGGATATAACTACACCCCCAAGAAGGGCGACCTGTTCTTCACCAGAAGCTGGTCCCATGTAGGTCTGGTTGTGGATTCTGACGGTACTTACGTCACCACCGTAGAAGGCAATACCAATGACGGCGGCAGTGCGGAAGGCTGCGGTGTATTCGTGCGTACCCGGTACGTAGATGATTTGTACTTCGGTGTGCCCGAATACGTAGAAAGCTATGTCGGCGCTTCCTGCACTTACTACCCTGCACACTGCCAAATTTCCATCAATTCCAGCACTCCAATCAACACTCAGCCCTGCAGCATCAGCACAGCAAACAAGTCCGAAAATCTCGGCACGGCTTTGACCGGTGAAGTCTATACCGCTACCGGTTTGTACTGCAACAGCTACGGCAACTACTGGTATCGCATTGAAAGCGATTACGACGAAACCGCTTATCTGTATGCCGGAGATACCACATATCTGAACCAGATTACATCGGATATCACCCTGTCCGGAGCCTCTGCCCCCGAAGCTCATGTCAGCGGCAACACCTTCACGGTAAGCGGCACAATTGCATCCTCCTATAACCGTTTGGATACTGCTGCTTGTTACATATATCCGGGCTTTGATCAGAGCAGTGAAGCAACGACAGGCTATTCCGTATCTGTCGGCGGTACTCAGTACGTGCTGAATAACAGTACTGTGGATTACAACACCTCCTTCGGCTCCTTGACCAGCGGAAAATATACCTACGAGATTTCCACCAAATACACCAACTATTATGCAACCAGCAACACAAGCATCGCTTCCAACAGCGGTACTATCCGCCTTTTGAGTGAGTATTTTGTGGTTATCCCCTCTTCTGTGAGCCAATCCACCTGCGCCCACTCTTTCTCTACTACAACGCTTACTGGCGCAACCTGCACAGCAGGTGGCACCGCTATCAAATCCTGCTCAATTTGCGGCCTTGTCAGTGAAACCGCTACATCCGCATCCGGGCACTCTTACAGCGGATGGACGGTTCAGGATGCTACCTGCACCACCAGCGGCACGCAAACCCGAACCTGTCAGAGCTGCGGCCACACAGAAACCCAAACCATCCCCGCAACCGGGCATGATTATGACATGGTAACCCACGCAGCTACCTGCAATTCTTACGAAGCCTATGAGTTCACTTGCGGCAACTGCGGGGACAATTACAAGTTGAGTGCCGGCGAACTGGCTTCCGGCTGGATTGATTACCTGCCTGCAGGCATGAACAGCAGCCTGTTCAGAACCAAGACCCAGTACCGCTATTCCGATTACCAGACCACTACCTCTTATGAGACCTCTCTGGTCGGCTACACTCAGACAGGCAGTGAATGGGTAGAATCCGGTTCCGGCAGTGTGGAGTATGTCCCCAGTTGGCCCAGCGGCTTCTCTACCTCCAGCAGTCTTTACAGCCAGTATAGCAACAGAGTCGTCGCCTCTGAGACGGAAACCACAAAAACAACAGTTGGTGCCGGTTCTCACTCCGGATATCTGTACTATCACTGGTGCAGCGCATCGGATTCCAATCATTATTCCTACGCCAGCCAAAGCAGCACCCATACCATTTTCCATGCCTACTACTCTACCAGCGATCCCAGTAATTACAACTGCGACGAATCGGATATGAGTTACAAAACCTCCAGCAGTGCCTGCCCCGACGGAAATTCCGCATGGTTCTTTGTTACGGATGTTTATGCCCAGGAATATACCACTTATAATAAACTCTTCACTTACGAACGCTGGACGGACTTCTCCAACTGGAGCGACACCGCGGTTACTGCCTCCTCCTCCCGTAAAGTGGAAACCCGGACTGTCTATCAGCTTAAGAACGCTCCTGCTCTGGGCAACCATCTTTGGAGCAACGGAAAGTGCTCTGCCTGCGGCGCCACCTGCAGCCATAACTGGAGCAATAACGTCTGCACCATCTGTGCCATGGGCTGTGCGCACAATTGGGTCAATGGAACTTGCTCCACCTGCGGTACAATCTGCGGTCACAGCTATTCCGGCGGCATCTGCACCCAGTGCGGCGAGAAAGAGCCCGCCAAAGACTACTACCTCTTCGGCTACATCAACGGTGCAAATTATGCCTGTGATGAAGATTACTCCAATTTGGGTACATACAAATTTGTAAACGGCAAACTCACGGCTACCTTCGCAAGTGACAGCTATGTTGCGGTCAAAGCCAGCAATAATCAGGACTGGTACATGACCAATGGCTGGTTGGGCTACGAAGCCACCTCCGCTACCTTGTATCATACAAGCACCCTGGCCGATTCCAATAAGCTCTTTGTCCCCGGCGGCATTGAAGTCACCTTCACTTTGGTGGACAACGGAGATAACACCTTTACTTTGAGCTATGTATCCGCTGTTACCGAGCCAACCATCACCGCCCATAACATTTCCCTCTCCTTTGAGGACGATATCTTCATGAACATCTACTTCTCCGCTTCCAATCTGGACAGCGTAACCGAAATGGGCGTTATGACCTGGTCCTCCGCCCAGACAACCGGAACCGCTGAAAATGCTGAGAACATCATTCCCGGCTACAGCTATAATGCCGATGCCGGCTACTATCAAGGTCGAACTCAGGGCATTCCTGCAAAGAAACTGGGCGATACCGTCTACTTCAAAGTCTATGCCCAACTGAAGGACGGCACCTACCGCTACACCAAGCTGTATAACTACAGCCCCAAGACCTATGCCACCAACACACTGAGCAACCCCAACAAGCCTGCCGAGCTGAAGGCACTGGTAGTCGCTATGCTGAACTACGGCGCGGCGGCTCAGACCTACTTCGGTTACAAGCCCTACTCTCTGGCGAACAGCAGCCTGACCGCCGAACAAAAGGCAATGGTCAGCAGCTACTCTTCCTCCATGGTTTCTTCCGTCACGGCGGCAGACAAGAGCAAGGTGGGTATCTTCACCAACTCCGGCGGTTTCAACAAGCGTTCCACCAGTGTATCCTTTGACAGCGCATTCTCCATCAACTATTACTTCGATCCCACCTATGTTCCCGACGGCAGCATCATCATGTACTACTGGACACAGGCGGATTACAACGCAGCCACTACCCTGACTCCCTCCAACGCCACCGGTAAAGTGGTCATGAGCGATTCTTCTCTGTACAAGGCAACCGTCCCCAACATCGCCGCCAAGGATATCGACGGTACTGTGTATATCGCCGCAGGCTATGTATCCGGCGGTACCAGCTACTGCACCGGTGTTCTGGTGTACTCTCTGGGTACCTACTGCGTATCCAAGGCAGCCACCACCGACACCATCCAACCCCTGGCAGCCGCAACTGCTGTGTATGGATATTACGCTAAGGGATATTTCTTCGATTGAGGCAAAATACAAGCCCTCTTCCCCACTTGGGTAAAATCAAAACCTGAGATAGCAAAAAAAGGACTATGACACGAAAAATGTCATAGTCCTTTATTTTGTCGACCGTTTACCGACATATTGGACAAAAATATATACAGCCAGAGGGTGCTCGGCCAATTAAGCCGCCATTGCATTGGCATTGATGCTATCAATAACTTTTTTAATCCCCATCCATACTGAAAGATCGGTAAAGACCTCTACAATACTACCATTATCAGTAAAGGGGGCATCCTGAAGCACAGACAAATCTTTCATCAGACCATTATGAACGATGTATTCCACGATTTGATTTACAAAGTAGATTTGGCGACTATCCAAAGAAGTATCGTTCAGATACGCAGCAAAGGCTTCCTTTGCCGCATTCATATCCAGACCTACGATTTCACGGACAAATTCACCAAGCGGCTTACTGCCATACTCGCTTTCGTAATCCTGTTTAGTTCCAAGCTCGCTCCAAAGGATTCTTTCCAGAACTTTTACATCCTCATTGGTCAGAGGCTTGTTAGTCTTTAGCTTGGCGATAACAGCATTATCCTGGTTCTGTCGGATATAGAACTCAGCCCTCATCTTGTAATTCTTCAAATCATCATTTTCCAGTTCAGACTCTTTCCAGTCCATCGTGAGGATTTCATCTGTAAAATTAGTGATGTAAGTTATCTTGTCAAGCGGAATGTACTTAATCAAATCACGCAGGTTCTCACGGATATGTTCAAACTCGTTGATGCCCGCATTTTCCAGATAATCGGTATGCAGAATCTTGTTGATCAGCTCACTGTGTTCCATGATTTCCGGGATATTTGCAACACTTGCAATACCGTTGACCTTTTTCAAGAGATCACTTCGGGCTTTCGCATACTTTTTCCCCATCAAGTACGCAAGTTCTATGCCGTACATCAGTGCATCAAACCGAACCGCTTTAGGCTCATCCGCATCGGGCGTAATCAACGGAGCAAGCTCCTCTTTCATCTGCAAGGTGTTTTCATAACTCAGTGTGGCATAATTCTCCGGATTAGAATACAGCTCCACAAACTTCAGATGCTGCCGCACTGCGAAGTTATCCTTGTTCAACTCCTGCACTTTGCGGACCATATCCGCCACCAAAGTCTTTCGGAAATCTATCAAATCCGGTGTCTGATATGCCAGATCCTGCAGTTTGAAAGCAATTTGAGCCTTCAGGCTGAAAATGGCACCCTGCAAGGCTACTTGGTTTGCTGTCGACTTTCCGCTGTTCATACGGAAGAATTCAAAATTACCACAGAAGTCAAAGATATAGAATTTATCCTTGTCCTCTCCATCCCGAAGACCTGCACACAGACGGGTTCCACGTCCAATCATCTGCCAGAATTTTGCCTTACTCATGACCTTTTTGAAGAATACCAAATTCAAGCATTCCGGTACATCAATGCCGGTGTCCAGCATATCCACGGAAATGGCAATCTGTGGCATCTTCTTGGGGTCGGAGAATTGATCGATCAGATCCTGAGCGTAGTTGATTTGATTGTCGATGACTTCGGCAAATCCGGGAAGATGGGGATATTCCTTATTGAATACTTCCCGAATTTTCTCTGCATGGCGATGGTTCTTGGCAAAGATAATGGTCTTGCCCAGCTTTGCGCCATAGTCGATTTTCAAGCCTTCTGTCATGAGGATGTGCAGCACCTGCCGGATGGTATCCTCGTTGAACACCCATTCATTTAAGGCAGAGGACATGATTTTCTCCGGCAGCTCACCGTTCTCATCTCCGAAGGTAGCTTCGTAGGCTGCTCTGTCTTCTTCGGACAGTTCATCGTAGGCAATGCCCTGCTCAATGAATTTCAGCTTGGTTTCTACGGACATGAAGTCCACCAGATAGCCATCCTTGACTGCCTGTGCAAGTTCATAGCCGTAGGTAGGTACACCGTTTTCCAGTTCAAAGACCTCATAGGTATTCTTGTCGATCTCGTCCTTGGGGGTGGCAGTCAAGCCCACCAGCGGTGCATCGAAATAGTTGAAGATATCCCGGTACTTGTTATAAATCGACCGGTGGGCTTCGTCGCAGATCACCAGATCGAAATGTCCGCAGGTGAAGAGTTTTCCCTGCTCGTCCTTCACATTGTCGATACAGTGCATCATGGTCTGGTAGGTGGAGAATACGCAGTGGGCGGTGTAGTTATCCTTCTCCTCGCACAGATTGGTGCAGGACAAATCCGGCAGCAGATTCACAAAGCTGCGCTTTGCCTGAGTAACCAGACTGTTTCGGTCGGCGAGGAACAGAATATTCTTCACCCATCCATGCTGCAGCAGTACATCGCACAAAGCGATGACCGTTCTGGTCTTACCGGAACCGGTGGCCATGACCAGAAGCGCCTTACGGCGGTTTCGGTTGTCAAAGGCATCGCAGACTGCCTTGATGGCACCTTCCTGATAGTAGCGGCCGGCAATGTGCTTCTTCACCATGACAGTTTTCAGACTCGTCCGCATGGTACGCAGATTGAACAGCTTCTCCAAATCACGCTTGGAGTAAATGGTAGCACACTTTCGCTCCGGATATTGTCCATCAAGGATGTGAGTCTCAAAGCCGTTGGTCAGAAAGATGACCGGTCTTCGGCCATACTTCTTTTCCAGAATATCTGCATACAGCTCTGCCTGATGGCGACCTTTGGACACATCCACGCAGGTACGCTTGGCTTCGATAACCGCCAAGGGCTTGTGGGCATTGTCATAGAGAACGTAATCCGCATACCCAACGTCGCTCTTGTTGGGCATACCGGGCAGCTCCACTTCATTGAGCCAATCCTTCCCTTCAACCCATCCGGCATCCTCCAGCATAACATCAATATAGTGCTTTCGGGTCTCGTATTCGGAAATATCCAGCGGTTTGGGGACATAGGTCTGCTGCTGTTCTTCACGGCGGGCAGTAAGCTGCTCCTTTAATTTCTTGTTCTCCTCGATCAGTGCCGCCAAACTCGGCTCTCCCTCTGGGAGAGCTGTCGGCAAAGCCGACTGAGAGGGCATCTCCATTGTCACCAATGCAGGATCAAACTTGGTTTCCTCATACTCGTCCGCATAGCAGTAGGCAACAAAATCCAGAAAGATATGCAAATTCTCAAGGCACAGCATAGCCGCCGCCTTGGAAGCCTTTCCGGAATTGTGAGCTACTGTGTTCCCCTTGGTGCGGATGTAGTCCATCCGCCGCCAAATATCCTGACCTACGATGGAGCGGAATTCCTCCCTGCCCATCAGACTCTGGAGATTATCCTGATAAGGCATTTCCAGCTCCTTGTCCACGGAATACATCCACTTGACAGCAAACTCCATCGACCGCCGGCAATTGAGAATACTTGCCGCCGGATCAATATGTAAGATCTTCTCCGCCGCAATGGCTACCTCCGCAAAGGGTGCAAAGGAAGGGTCGGAGAGTAGGAATTTGAAGTTGGACATTTTATATCACCTCACAACTTACTTGCCTCTCCCTCTGGGAGAGGTGCCGCCAACGGCGGCGGAGAGGGCTTGCCTCCCCCTCTGGGACTTAGCAGCCGTTGCCGTCTCCGACGGCTTACGGATGCTTAGTGCCTTGTGCTGAGGTATCAGTCCGAAGGACTGACGGAGAGGGTCCTCTCCTTAATAATTTGATCAATCTGCTCACACACAGCAGAAAACTCCCGATCAATTTCCCGGTTGGAATAGCGAATCACTTTCAGACCATAGGAATCCAGAACGGCAGAACGCTCCTTATCATATGTCTGTCCTTGTTCCTCATAGTGCTGCGAACCGTCAATTTCTATAACCAGTTTAGCAGATGCGCAGTAAAAATCAACGATGTATTTATCAATAATACGTTGTTTATATATTTTTACCGGGTATTTCCGCAAAAACAGATACCATAGTTTCCGTTCGTGGGGAGTCATTTTTCTGCGGAGCTTTCTTGCTTTTTCTAGTTTTGTGTTGTCTTTGGGAATATTCATCGTTTACCCTCTCAGTCATGGCTCCGCCATGCCAGCTCTCCCAAAGGGAGAGCCAAGTGCCCTCTCAGTCACGGCTTCGCCGTGCCAGCTCTCCCAGAGGGAGAGCCAAGTGC
>JAFULI010000033.1 GCA_017473455.1 Oscillospiraceae bacterium | reverse complement strand
TCGGTGTACTGGTGCGCACCGGGATGATAACGAAGGCATCCTCCCAGCCCCAGAATTCGCACGCCGTTGTACACCACAATGTGGTCATCAATGCAGTCGCAGCCTTCAGGGGGGAAGCGGTCATAGGCGGTATCGTGATTGTCGTGGACGTAAAACAGGGGCGCTCTGCCCATGGTCACCAGAAAGGACAGATAATCTGCCTTCAGGTCACCGCAGGAAATGATCAGGTCATATTCCTTCAGCCGTCCCGGGACATAGTAATCCCACAGGGCGGCGGATTCTTCGTCGGACACGGCAAGTATTTTCACACGGGAGCCTCCTTTTCGGCGGGAATTTCATCTCTGTAGATACCCAGCTCCCGAACCATGGCTCTGGAGATGGGCAAAATTTCGTCGAATTTGGGGATGCTGCCCTCCACATTGTCGCAAAGCCAATTCATGCGGAGGATTTCGTCAACGGTCAGCTCACGGCTGCCGTCGTTGATGACGGTGCCGTCCTGAGCGGTGATTTTTCGGGTGAAGGGGTTCAGCTTTCCGCTTCGGAGCTGCTCCAGCAGCATTTCTGCCAAAATCCGCACACCCTCCGGCAGCTTGTCGGACAGCTTTACGTCCACAACGCCGTTGTTCATGCCCCACCAGTAGTTCACCGCACGGGCATCCTTGTCGCTTTCCCATGCGCCGGAGATGATGGAGCGGATGACATTTTCGTATAGCTTGCCCCATATCCAGCAGGGAGAACCCAGGGGCGTCAGCACACCGTCGTCCCCGATCTGGTACGTACCGTAGTTGCAGAAATCCAGATAGGTCTGCTCCTGACTGGGGACTTCCCGGTTGGAGATGACCCGAATTCCCTTTTTCACGAAATCCGCTACGGGAGAACCCGGCTGGCAGGACCAGCGCAGGTCGATTTTTGCCCGGGGATTGGTAAGCTGTGCGCCCAGCGCAAAGGCATTGATGGAGGCAGGCTCACCGAAAATGGGGTAGGAGGCGATGTAACCGATGTGGTCATTGGCGGCAATGGCACCGGCAATGGCACCGGTGATGAATTTTCCCTCGTACATCCGACAGTAGTAGCTGCGGAAGCTGGGGTAGGGCATATCTACGGCGCAGTTCAAAAAACGCACCTTGGGATGTTTGACCGCCGCCTTCAAGGTGGCACGGCTCTGCTGGGGGGTGGTGGTAAAGACCACCTGCGCACCCTCGGCAACCGCCTGCTCCAGAGCATCACGAACCTGCTCCGGAGTGTCGGCATTGAAATAGCTGACGGTGGTGACGGCATCTCCCATCACCTGCTCCAGATACTGTCGACCCTCGTCATGGGATTTTGCCCAGCCGCTGCGTTCCGAATCCAACTGGTGGATAAAGGCGACCTTCAGATGCTCCGGGCCTGCGGTGATAATACGTCCCAGAATGCCGCCCTTGGCTTTCGGGGTGTCGGTGGCAACCTTCACCGGCTCAGGCTGAGCGGCGGCGGTAAATTCCTCCCACATTCCCTGCAGGGATTTTTTCAGCTCCTCACGGGTGAAAGCCCCAAGCTGGGCATAGGGATATACCCGAAGCCAAATCAGCAGCGCTTCCTCCGGCTTCAAGTCCAGCAGCTTTCCGTTCAGGGCATCAAAGGCATCCCGAAAATACTGGAAGTAGGCGGTAAAGGTACGCTTTTCCCGGTCTGTCCAGCTTTCTCCCGGCTCTTTGCCAATGGCAGACAGCAGCTTTCCGTAGTCACCGGGACGGTGGAACTGGACGGTGTAAATACCGGATACCTTATAGAAATCCAGAAATTCATAATATGCCCGAATTCGGGGACTTCCGTCCTGCTTGGGGAGAATTCGGGTGACGTTGGCAGAAATTCGGGCAGCGCCGAAATGCCGCAGCACGCTGACCCGCTTGTTGCCCTCCTGCACATAGAAATTGCCTAAGTATTCAAAGCAGACAATGGGGTCACGGATGCCCTCGTCAGACAAGTTCGCCATGCAAAGGGCAACCCACTTGTTAGCAAATTCAGAATCCGCATCCAACAGAGGCAGAAAGCCTGCGGTAAAGGCAGAGATTCGTCCGGCGGATTTTGTGCCAACAATTCGCTCCACGGGAATCTCCACCAGACCGACGTGCTGGGTGGCTTCCGTGGGGCTTTCCGGAAGCAGCTCGTCCAATACCTGAGGATAGGGATGCTTTCCGGCGGCTAACAATTCTTTATATTCTCGCTGCCCGGCTTTCAGGGCGCGGTGGTATTCATCAATGGCTTCGACTCTGTTCACACAATACCTCCTTGGTTACGGTGTGCAAAGCAAATAATCGGATAACACCTATATCATACCCAATTTACCGCCATTTTGCAACCAAAAACTAACCAAACCAAACCCTGCCCCGCTTGTACAACCTATACAATTGCCTTGCACATTCAGGATTCCAGAATGTTCAGCAGCCAGGGCAGCAGGCGGCTCCAGTCATCGCCCTCAAATTCATAGTGGGGGGCTTTTGCGTCGGGGACTGCCGGGGCTTGATGACCGGGAGTCAGACCGGTGTGCATATACACCGTACCCATCCCCAGCGCCTTTGCGCCGGCAATGTCTGTTTCCCGATCGTTGCCAATCATCATGCAGCGGGAAATGTCCAGTCCCTTTTCCTCCACCAGCGCCCGATAAAAACGGGTGTCCGGCTTTCGGCAGCGGTAGTCCGAGGAAAGAAAAATTCCGTCAAGCTGCGCCCCCAGACCCAGATGGTTCAGTTCGTACGCGGTGAAAATCTTTTGGGCATTGCTTAAAAGCCACAGCCGGTAACCACGCTTACGCAGCGCAGCCAAAGCCTCCAATGCGTGGGGGTAGAGGCGGATATACTCCGTGGAGGAAATGCGGAAAAGCTGAGCGGCATTGATGCCCAGGGAATCGGCGTTTTCTGTTACCCCTGCGGCGAGGAACAGCTCCGTCATAACCTCTTCAAAGGGGATATCCGGGAAGCACTCGTAGCTTTGCCCTGCCTTTGCCTCCCGTTTCTTCAATGCGGACTGAAAGGCTTGCTGCAGGGATTCCGGAGAATAATGCGCACCGTAATACCCAAAATAAAGAGCGGTCTTTTCCCAAACAAGGGCATCCTCCTCTGTGTGGATGTCCACCAGAGTACCGTAAAGATCAAATATCAAATCCGTATACTTCATAACGCTGTCCTCCGTAAATACAATATAATATATAGTACCGCAAACCCTACAAAAAAACAAGCAAAACCCACAGGAACGGTAAATTGTTGTTTAACTTACAACACAGGCGACTTGGCTCTCCCTTTGGGAGAGCTGGCACGCCGTAAGGCGTGACTGAGAGGGTAATCAGAAAAATGTGTCGTTATCGCCCTCTCCGCCCCCTTCGGGGGCACCTCTCCCATAGGGAGAGGCAAGTGACATATGCGCAATTGAACTTCAAACAACAGTGTATCGGTGCAAAGCTTTAGATATATTTGCACACTACGGCATAATCTGTGTCATCGAAAAAACGACTACCGCCCGGTGGCGACAACGCGCAGCGTGCCGGGAGGGGTACTTAGGGGAGGGCGGTTTTGTACCGGGGCAGAAGGAGAAAGAAACCGACCGAGCCGGAAAGGTACAACCTCAGCGCCTCCCCTAAGTCGGCTTCTTTGGTCACTTTCTTGCCGAAACAAGAAAGTGACGCCCCCGGCAGGGAAATAATCAACAACCAGAACCGTCTGAAACATAACACAGGGCCTCCGTTCCCACCTTAGAGATCCTTCCGAAAGACTGTCATCAAGGATGGCTTCGTTTCGTTAATAAATCTTTCACGAATATACCTCTTGACTTTTTTAGCACTCTAGTGTATAGTGTGCTTAGCACTCAAAGGTAAGGAGTGCTAACAAGAAAGGATGTGAACCCATGGAACTGTCCGAGCGGAAGAAAAAAGTGCTTCGCTGTGTGGTGGAGCTGTATATCAGCACCGCTGAGCCTGTTGGTTCGAAAGCCGTAGCCCAGATGCCGGATATGAAGTATTCCTCTGCTACCATCCGTAATGAGATGGCGGAGCAGACCACCATGGGCTATCTGGAGCAGCCCCACACCAGTGCCGGTCGGGTGCCCTCTGCGGCAGGTTACCGGCTGTATGTGGATGAGCTGATGGCGGAATACCGTTTGAGCAACGACGAAGCCTCCTCCATCAACACCGCCATCGAGGAAAAGATGCAGCGTGTGGATAAGATGCTGGAGAAGGTGGCAAGGCTGGTTTCTCAGGCAACGCAGCTTCCTGCGATTTCTGCCACTTCCCGTCAGGGTGGGGCAACTGTGAAGCGGTATGATTTGATTCTTGCCGGGGAAAACAGTGTCATTCTGGTGGTAATGCTCTCGACTGAGCAGGTGGTGAACAAGCTCATCAAGCTGCCTCTGAACATTACCGACACCGATTTGAAGCTGCTGAGCGCGGTGCTCAATGCCGCCATGACCGGGCTTCATGCCGAGGAATTTACCGCTGAGCTTCTGCAGAAGGTCATGACCTCTGCCGGAAATGCCGGTGTGCTGGTTCCCGTGATTTTGGATTTCGTCACCGAAACCCTGCGCCATCAGGCAGGTACGGACATGGCAATTGCCGGTCAGTCCCGTCTGCTGGGTCTGCCGGAGTATCGGGATGTGGATAAGGCACAGAAGGTGCTGTCCTCCATGGATGAGGAAGCCCTCAGCAATCTGCCTGCGGTGATGCAGGGTGAGAACGGCACCAAGGTGCTGGTCGGCCCGGAAAATGTAGCGCAGGAGCTTCGGGATACCTCTGTGGTTATGACGAAATTCGACATCGGCGACGGTATGCATGGTGTCATCGGTGTGGTTGGCCCCACCCGGATGGACTATGCCAAGGTCACCGCCCGGCTGAGTTATTTTGCGGAGAGTCTGAGCAAGCTCTTCAACAAGCCGGAAAATTCCCAGCTTCCCGAAAGCACCGAAAACCAATAAGGAGGAACCATCGTGGCAAAGAAGGAAAAAGCAAAGAAAGAAACCCCCACCGAGGCTGTGGAGACCCCGGAAACTCCGGAAACCCCTGCCGTCAACTGGGAAGAAAAATACAACGCCGAGCACGACAGTTATCTGCGGCTGGCAGCGGATTATGATAATTTCCGCAAGCGCACCGCCAAGGAAAAAGAAGCCTCTTACGGAAACGGCAAAGCCGATGCCGTGGCGAAGCTCCTGCCGGTGTACGACAATCTGGAACGGGCTTTGAACCAGCCCACCGAGGATGCCGCCTACAAAAAGGGCGTGGAAATGACCATGACCGAGCTGGTGAAGATTTTCACCGCTTTGGGTGTGGAGATCTTCGGCGATGTGGGAGATACCTTCGACCCCAACCTTCACAATGCCGTGATGCATACCGAGGATGAAAGCCTTGGGGAGAACGTCATCACCATGGTGTTCCAGAAGGGCTTCAAACTCGGAGATAAAGTGGTTCGTTTCGCCATGGTTCAGGTGGCAAACTAATAAAAAGTAAGTAATTTTCATTGAATATAGGAGGAAAACATTATGTCTAAGATTATCGGTATCGATCTGGGTACTACCAATTCCTGCGTCGCCGTTCTGGAAGGCGGCGAACCCGTAGTCATCGCCAACGCTGAGGGCGCCCGTACCACTCCCTCTGTGGTGGCATTCTCCAAGACCGGTGAGCGTATGGTGGGTCAGGTGGCAAAGCGTCAGGCTGTCACCAATGCCGACCGTACCATCGCCTCCATCAAGCGCCACATGGGTGAAAACTACAAGGTCACCATCGACGGCAAGAGCTATACCCCTCAGGAGATCAGCGCCATGGTTCTGCAGAAGCTGAAGGCAGATGCCGAGGCTTATCTGGGCCAGACTGTCACCGAGGCAGTCATCACTGTGCCTGCTTACTTCTCCGATGCTCAGCGCCAGGCAACCAAGGATGCCGGTAAGATTGCCGGTCTGGAGGTCAAGAGAATCATCAACGAGCCCACCGCTGCGGCTCTGGCTTACGGTCTGGACAAGGAAAACGAGCAGAAGATCATGGTCTATGACCTTGGCGGCGGTACCTTCGACGTTTCCATTCTGGAAATCGGCGACGGCATCGTGGAAGTTCTGTCCACCTCCGGTGACACCCGTCTGGGCGGCGATGACTTTGACCAGAGAATTATGGACTACCTCATTGCCGAGTTCAAGAAGGCTGAGGGCATCGACCTGAGCAACGACCGGGTCGCTATGCAGCGTCTGAAGGAAGCCGCGGAGAAGGCTAAGATCGAGCTGTCCGGTGTTACCACCACTGCCATCAACCTGCCCTATATCACCGCCGATGCCACCGGCCCCAAGCATCTGGACGTTACCCTGACCCGGGC
>JAFULI010000032.1 GCA_017473455.1 Oscillospiraceae bacterium | reverse complement strand
GTTGATGTAGCCGAAGAGGTAGTAATCCTTGGCAGGCTCTCTGCCACCGCAAACGGAGCAGATGCCGTCCACATAGTTGTGACCGCAAACCAGACCGCAGGTGGAGCAAGTGCCGTTGACCCAGATATGGGCGCAGCCCATACCGCAGGTGGTGCAGACACCGTTATTCCAGCTATGGCTGCAGGCAATGCCGCAGGTGGAGCACTTGCCGTTACTCCAGCTATGGCTGCAGGAAATACCGCAGCGCGAACACTTACCGTTGCTCCAGCTATGGCTGCAGGAAATGCCGCAGGTAGAGCACTTACCGTTACTCCAGCTATGGCTGCAGTTCATACCGCAGACGGTACACTTGCTGTTAGACCAGCTATGGCTGCAGGTAGCCCCGCAGGCGGTACACTTACCATTCGACCAGACGTGGCTGCCCAGAGCAGGGGCTTCCTTGAGCTGGTAGAGAGTACGGGTTTCCACCTTACGGGTGTTGGAAGCGGTAACCGCGGTGTCACTCCATGCGGAGAAATCCGTCCAGTGCTCGTAGGTGTTGACCTTCTGGTAGTTGGTATAGGACTGGGTGTAGACTTCCGCTACAAACCACCAGTCAGAGTTGGAACAACTGCTGTGGTAGGTGCAGTAGCTCATGTCAGAGGTATCACAGTTGTAGTTGCTGGGGTTGGTGGTAGAGTAGTAGGCATGGAAGGTGGTGTAGCTGCCGGAGCTGTATGCCAGGGAGTAGTAGGAATTACTGTAGCACCAGTGGTAGTACAGATAGCCGGTGACTTTGTCGGAATTGACTTCTGTTTTGGTGGTTGCCGTTTCGGAAGCGGTAACCTTAGCGGACTTCTTGTTATACTGGCTGTAAAGGCTGTTATAGGTGCTAAAGCCGCTGGGCCAGCTATTGACATAGTCCACACTGCCGGTGCCGGACTGCTCCCATGCGCTGCTCTTCAGGGTGTAACCCGGCATAGAGGCAGCAGAGGATGTCACGGTCTCATAATCAGAGTAGCGGTACTGGGTCTTGGTTTTGAACAGGCTGGCATCCATGCCGGCAGGGATGGACTCCAGCCAGCCGGCAGCAAGCTCGCCGGCATCCACGCTGTAGCTGTCGCCGCAGTTGGCGCACTTCAGGTGGTAAACTTCGTAATCCTCACAGTTGGCAGGCGTGGTGGAAGCGAGCTTATAGTTGTGCCCGGTGGCAGGAATGACTTCCTGAGTTTCCAGAACAATGCCGCACTTGGAGCAATGAGAGCCATCGCTCAAGCCGTCGGAAGTACAGGTGGCTGCCACACCGGCATCGGTGACAATGTTATGGGAGCAAACCATTGTGGCAGGCGGGGTAACACTGACGCTGCCAACGTTCACGGGAGCCGTCCACAGCACAACGTTTTCCGTCTTGCTGGCAAGGCTTCCGCCGCTATAGTAATAGCTGACCACATCGGCAGAAATCTCATAGGTGTAGTAACCGGCGGACAGAGATCCGAAGAGCATATTGTCGCAGACGGTGCTGCTCAGCAGGTTGTACTTCTTGGAGTTGTTGGTATACTTGCTGCTCAGCACGGGGCTGGCGGATACATCTTCTCCGGAATACATCTTGGCATAGGTGGTATAGATGGTATTGTACTGGGATACCAGCTTACCTTCCAGGAAGTAGCCACTGCCCACACTCAGGCTGGATGCCATCGTGGGGTCGATGACTGCCAGATCATCATAGAGGAATTCATCAATGGTGACATAAGAGGCATACATATAGCCATAGGTACTGCCGTTGCGAACCTGATACCAGTATTCACCGGCAGCATTCTTGTAAAGACCGGTGACCTCGACTTCAGTACCGGCAGCGGTCAGCCCGTAAGAGGTGTAGCTGCTGTGGGGGTACTGCCGCAGATTGACCGGATCACTGGTGGTGCCAATGGCATGGATGGGATACTGGGTACACTTTGCCAGATAACTGGTATCACTGGTGACACCGGGGAAATCCGCATAGCAGAGGTTGCAGTCCACATCACCGGAGATGCCGCTGATGGAGCCTTCCCAGGAATACTGCCACAGCCAGGTACCGCCGTCATAAGTAGCGGTGCCGTTGGAGCTGAAGCCGTCGATCTGGGCGATCCACTGAGGCAGAGAGGACAGATAACCATCCTGATAGGAACTGCTGAACCAGCTTGTAAAGCCGTAGAAACCGGGCTGATAGCCGGCTTCCGCAATGGTATCACAGAAAGCAGTTACCAACTTCTCCAGCATGGCAGAACCAAGGGCAGCCTGGGACGCGTCCTCCAGGTCATACCAGACGGGAAGTTCGGGGTTATATCCATAGGCATCCAGAGTGTTGATAACAAACTTCGCCTCATCGATAACATCCGCCACGGTCAGGGCGTAGGAGTAGTGGTAGACACCGTAGGGAATGTCATAGGTTTCACAAGCGGTGGCATACTCCAG
This sequence comes from Oscillospiraceae bacterium, assembly GCA_017473455.1. Taxonomy (GTDB): domain Bacteria; phylum Bacillota; class Clostridia; order Oscillospirales; family Oscillospiraceae; genus Faecousia. The sequence goes on along the minus strand of JAFULI010000032.1, from coordinate 21,017 downwards.
GAAGCGGTTATCCAGGGTTTCGGAGAAGCCAATTCGCAGAATGGCAAAATCGATGACATCCTTGGTCTTGGACCAGTTGATAGAGCCGTTCCAAGTGGAAACGTCAATGCCGAAGGCAAGGTCATCGTTGGGATTTCTCCAGTCGGTGACCACACACTGCTGGGTGTTCAGCACCACAGTCTGCACGGAGGTGGCAAGAGCACCACCATCAATATAGTAACTGACAGCTTCCGCGGTCAGTACATAAGTATACACACCGGCTGCCATACTGCCGAAAGCAAGACCGGCATCCACACCACTGCCCAACAAGCTGTAGGACTTGCCGTTGACCTCATCGGAGGAGGACATATAAGGAACCTTGGTGATATTGGTGCTGGTGTACATAGTTGCGGTAACGGTGCCGATATCATTCAGAGTGGAGCTGATATCACCCTGAATGGAGAAGGAAGCACCGTAGGCAAGGGAGGCAGGAGACTGAACATCGGCGATGGTAACGTCGCCGGTCAGGTGCTCCGCAAGAGAAGCGGTAGTAGCATCGACGTACAGAGTTTCGGTATAGAACAGAACCTCGTACCAATAGCCGCCGTCAGTCCCCTTATGCAGAGCCTTGACACTCAACATCGTACCCATGGGTACGGTATATTTGGCATTGGCACTGCCGTTGGGATAGGTACGCAGTCCGGCAGCCTTGGTGGTCTCGACCTTCAGGTTTGCGGCATAGGAGGTAGCAATATAGTCCGAAGCTGCGGCATTGACCGCAATCGGCACCACGCATACCCATGTCAGAACCATGGACAAAACCAGCAAAAGGGACAGCATTTTCTTAAACAGCTTCATGTTCTTTGTTGCGTTGCATACTCAGGGATGTACGAAACACACTCCCTTCCTGATAAAAAGTAATGGATAAACCCTTTGGAAAAGCCCCTGCACTTTTCAGATTTGCATCAGTTTTATTTTACCAAGTTATGTGATACTTGTCAATTCTTTAATCTGTATTTCAATACATTTCCGTCATTTTGCTATAACATTAAACGCAGATGGCGGTTTTGCCTTTGCCCGGCAGGGACAATTTCTCCCGTAATGTCATTGCAAAAAAGTTGCTTTTTCTACGGGGTATGGTATAATATTGGTAACTTGTGCTCCGGGAGGCTTTGGTATGGAACGTGGAAGTGAAATCTATCGGCAATACGTTGCCATTTTGGAAGAGGAATTGCGTCCGGCAATGGGCTGCACAGAGCCGATTGCTCTGGCTTATGCCGGAGCCAAAGGTCGGGAGCTTCTGGGGCAGCTTCCTCAGCGGATTGAGGTTGCCGTCAGCGGTAATATTATCAAAAATGTCAAAAGCGTAGTGGTTCCCAACACCGGGGGTCTTCGGGGCATTGCCGCGGCGGTGTGCGCCGGTGTGGTGGCAGGTTCTGCAAATAAAGAACTGGAGTGCATCAGCACCGTTACCCCGAAGCAGCAGGAAGAATTGCGAGAATTCATGGAGGACTGTGAAGTGATCATTCGCCCCTCCTCCTCTTCTCTGGTGTTTGACATTGACCTGATGCTCTACAGCGGTGACAGCTTCGCCCGGGTACGGATCGTCAATCACCACACCAACATCGTCTGTCTGCAAAAAGACAACGAAATCTTGCTGGAGCTGCCCATTGCGGAGTCCAGCGAAGACCATCTGACAGACAAGTCCTGCCTTTCCATCGAGAAAATCGTAGAGTTCGCCGACTGTCTGGATGTGAATGACATCCGGGATTGTGTCATGCGGCAGATTACATACAATATGGCAATTGCCAACGCAGGTCTGGAGGGCAACTGGGGTGCCAACATCGGCTCGGTGATTTTAAGACGGCAGGGAGCTTCTCTGGAAAAGAAAGCCTGCGCCTATGCCGCGGCAGGCTCGGATGCCCGTATGAGCGGCTGTGAAATGCCGGTGATTATTCTCTCCGGCAGCGGCAATCAGGGCATCACCGCCAGCGTTCCCGTGGCAATTGTGGCACAGGAGATGGGAGCTTCGGAGGAGGAACTTCTGAAAGCCGTAGCCGTCAGCGATCTTGTGACCATCCACCAGAAAACCGGCATCGGGCGGCTCTCCGCTTACTGCGGTGCCATCAGCGCCGGCTGTGGTGCCGGTGCCGGCATAGCCTACCTTCGAGGTGGGCGGTTCCATGCGGTTGCCCATACTGTGGTCAATGCCATTGCCATTCTCTCCGGCACCATTTGCGACGGTGCAAAGCCCTCCTGCGCGGCAAAAATCGCCGCAGCGGTGGATGCCGGTATTCTGGGCTACGATATGTATCTGGAAAATCAGCAGTTCTACGGCGGTGACGGTATTGTCACCAAGGGTGTGGACAGAACTGTGACAAACATCGGTCGCCTTGCCCGGGAAGGCATGCGGGAAACGGACAAGACCATTCTGGAAATTATGCTCTCCGACGGGTGCTGATTGCGTTGACAAGCCTTCGGGGGTTTGGTATAATGCAATGACTTTATTCCGGAGGTTGATTTATGGGAATTACTGAGCTGCTGCTTCTGGCAGTGGGTCTGAGTATGGATGCCTGTGCGGTATCCATTTGCAAAGGGCTTGCCATGAAAAAAGCCACCCTAAAGGAAGGCGCGATTTGCGGCATCTGGTTTGGCGGCTTTCAGGCGCTGATGCCTCTGATTGGTTTCTTTCTGGGTTCGCTGTTTGCGGAAGCAATTGAAGCCTTTGACCACTGGATCGCTTTTGGTTTGCTGGAGTTTATCGGTATCAATATGATTCGGGAAGCCTTCAGCAAAGGTGAAGAGCAGGAAGGCAGCGGTGCTGACCTTTCCTTTAAGACCATGTTCCTTATGGCAATCGCCACCAGCATTGACGCGCTGGCGGTGGGCATCTCCCTCGCCATGGCAGGAAACGTGAATATTTTCTGGGCGGTAGCGCTGATTGGTGTGGTTACCTTCCTGCTGTCCGCTGCCGGTGTGAAAATCGGAAATATCTTCGGCAGCCGGTTTGAAAAGAAAGCCCAGGCAGCCGGCGGCATTATTCTGATCCTGCTGGGTATTAAAATTCTGCTGGAGCATCTTGGAGTGATTGGATGAAAAAGACAAAACTGCGGCTGGCTTTGAACATTGGCTTTCTTTGTGCGGTGCTGGCTTTTATCTGGGGAAATTCCCTTATGCCCGGCGAGGATTCCGGTGCGCTCAGCGGCTGGGTAGGCAATTTTCTGAATACCCTTCTCCCCTTTCTGAGGCTGGACACCGAGGAAGGAATGCACTTTTTGAGAAAAGCAGCCCATTTCTCCGAATTTGCCGCCTTGGGGTTCGGCTTTGGGTGGCTGTTTGGTATGCTGTTTCAAACATGGCTCCCCCGGTTGGGGCTGCCGCTGGTCTGCGGTGTTGCCGCTGCCGGAATTGACGAATTCATTCAGCGTTTCTCTCCGGGACGGTACTGCAGCATCAAAGACGTGGGAATCGACAGCTTAGGCGTCATCACCGGCATTGCGGTGATTACCTGCGGATATCTGCTAATCCGGTGGATAAAAAGAAAGAAATAATTTATGCCCGTTGCCAAAGCATTCATTGGCAACGGGCATATTTGTATTTGTGAGCTTATTTCGGGGTTATGTCAGCTTCCGCATCCATTTCCCCTGCTTGAGCATAATGAAACCAACCACGGATTTGAGGAAGTCCGTACTTTGGCAAATCAGGTACAGCGGCAAAATCGAAATGGATGTAAAGCGGCTGAGGCAGAATGCCAGCGGCACGCAAATCAGCCAGGAGAAGCAACTGTCAAACAAAAATGTAACCATCGTCTGTCCACCGGAGCGCAGGGTGAAATAGGTAGCATGGGTATAGGAATTCACCGGCATCATCATGCCGCCAATGATAATCAATCGGGCTGCCAGACGGTGAACTTCTCCGGTGGTATTATACAGCAAAGGGAACACTCCGGACACAGCCACCATCACACCGCCCAGCAGGACACCCGACAGCACATCCGCGGTAATCAGCTTGCGGTTGGTATCCCGAAGGGCTTCCTCGCTCTCCCCTGCTCCCAGCATTTGTCCCATCATAATTCCCACTGTGCTGCCCAGTGCGATAAACGCCACACTTCCCAAATTGTACAGCGTGCTTGAAATGTTCATTGCCGGCACCACATCCAGCGAGCAGGTGGAATAGCACTGGTTCATCACAGCCATGGAGCAGGACCAGAGAAATTCATTGACCAGCAGCGGCGCACCCCGCAGGGCAATGCCCTTGAGCAGGTCTGTGGGGATCTTCATTGAGCGGTACGCTCCACGGATGAAGGGGTGCTTTTTCCCGTTCAGGTGTGTCCACAGCGCTACGACACCCAATTCTACATATCGGGAGATGACCGTAGCCAATGCCGCACCCCGAACTCCCAAAGCCGGGAACCCCCAATGTCCGAAAATCAGCAGGTAATTCAGCACCAGATTGACTCCCACCGCCGCAATACCGGAAACCATAGGGACTGTTGTCTGTCCGCACTCTCTCAGCGTTCCGGAATAAGCATTGCTCAGAGCGAAGGGAAGCAAGCCCCAGAGCATCACACCAAGGTACTGTCTGCCGGATTCCAGTGTACCCGCAGCCACTGCCGGGTCACCCTCACCCCGCAGGTAAAGACCAATCAGCCCTTGCCCCAGAAGCAGGAACACACCCACTCCCAGCAAAGTCAACACACCGCAGGAAATGACCTTAAACCGGAAGGTATGACGAATCCCCTTATGGTCAAGGCTGCCGAAAAACTGCGCCGTAAAAATACCGGCTCCCGAAGCAGCACCAAATACGCACAGATTGAACACAAACAGCAGGTTGTTCACAATGGAAACACCGCTCATTTCCAGCGTTCCTACCTGACCAACCATGATATTATCCAGAAGAGCGACAAAATTGGTAATGCCGTTTTGAATTAAAATCGGAATGGCGACCATCATCACACGGCGATAGAATGCCCGGTCACCGATAAATTTTTTCAGCATAGAAAACCTCGAAACGCATAACAAGGAGGGTATGTCCCTCCTTGTAAATTGCCAATATTACAGCTCTTTGCCTGCCAGGAATACACGCTTTGCGGTGTAATCCCCATTGCAGACAACAAAGTCTGCCACCTTACCGGAGGCGATAGAGCCGACTTCCTTGTCTGCACCGATGGCGCAGGCAGGATTGTAGGAGGCGGCACGGATGGCATCCTCCTCCTTCACACCAAAGGAGATGGCATTGACCATGCAATCAAACAGATTGGTTGCGGAGCAGGCAATGGTGCCGTCCGCCAGCTTGGCAACACCGTTTCTCAGCCATGCATCCTGACCGCCCAGCTCGAACTTACTGCCCTCAGGCAGACCTTCACAGCGGCCGGAGTCGGAAATCAGCACCATGCGGTCACCGCCAAACATGGAAAATGCCAGACGGACGGCGGCAGGGTGGATATGGTAGCCGTCAGAAATGATTTCCGCACGGACACCGGGGGTCTCCACAGCGGCAGGGATGACACCGGGGTTACGGTGGTTGATACCGGGCATGGCATTGTACAAATGGGTCAGGTGGGTAGCGCCGGCATCGTAGGCTGCGCGGGCATGGTCATAGTCGGAGTCGGTATGGGCAACGGAAACCGTACACAGCTTGCTCGCCTTCTCTACAAATTCTGCCGCACCGGGCAGCTCAGGCGCCACGTCCACAATGCGAACCAGGCCGCCGCAGTCCTCGTACAGCTTCCGGAAGCCTTCAAAATCCGGCTCCTTCAGGTAGTCGGCATTCTGTGCGCCGCGCTTCTTATAGGAGAAGTAAGGCCCTTCCATCTGGATACCACGCAGCACGCTGCAGCCCTCAGGCTTTTCCTCCACCAGCTTCTTTGCGGTGGCGAAGGCCTTGCTCAGCACTTCATAGGGCAGGGTCATGGAGGCAGGAGCAAAGGAGGTAATACCCTCGGCAGCATAATGCGCCGCCATTTTCTTCAGACCTTCATAGTCACCGTCGGAGAAGTCAGCACCGGAATTGCCGTGGCTGTGGACATCAATCAGACCGGGAATTACGGTAGCACCCTGCAGGTCAATGGCATCGGCAGGAACTGTTTCCGGAAGAATTTCACCAAATACTCCGTCTTTTACCTCGAAAGCGCCCATGTGAAACTGAAAATCAGCACCAAAAATTCTGGCATTTTTATAAAACATCGTCAAAACTCCTTTTTCAAAAAAGGGACAGCATCCATCGGGTGCTGCCCCTTTTATTATTTTACTTGCGGATGTCGGGGAGGCTGGCGGCAGCGACGGACTGACCCACACGGCGGGTCTTTTCGTCGGGCAGCATGACCTGCACCTTTTCATACAGAGTGGGGAACTCGTCCTTCAGAACCATCTGGCAGTTGGCAAGAATGGTCTCGCCGCCTTTACCGGACATCACTCTGCCCAGCACCATCATGTGATGGATATCGTAGAACTTGGCGTACAGCACCACGGTATAGGCAAGGTAGATGCCGATGGTCTCAAACACAGCCTGTGCTCTGGGATCGTCCTGCTCCATCAGCTCCTGCACTGCCTTGAGCTTCTCGGCAGGGGTCAGGTCGGGATCAAGCTCAATACCGGCTCTGGGTGCCAGCTTGATGACGGCATCCTGAGAGAAGTACTTACAGCCAACACCGATATCGGTAGACCATTCGTCTGCCATAGCCTCCTCGTTCAGGTCAACGGGAGCAAAAGCAAGCTCGCTGATCCAGCCAAGGACGTTCTTATCCTTGTCCACATAGCCAACGGCTTCGCTGGTACCCATGGCAAGACCCATGATAGAGCCGCAATCCATGCCCATAGCACCTGCCAGAGCGGTCACGTCGCCATCGTTGGCAACCACCACGGGAACGTCACCAATTTCAGCACCGGCACGGTCGTAGATGGTCTTGACCTCGTCCCAACGGGAACGGGGAACCTTGATGAACAGACTGGAAATCATAGGCGCGTTACCGATGAACACACCGGCGGAAGAAATACCAATGCCGTCCACCTGGGGCATCTTGGAAGCGGCGGTACGGAAGGAATCCAGAATGCCCTCGTACTGGTACTGGGGATCGGACTGGGTCTTGGGATGCCAGACCACTTCCTCAGAGTAGACACACACACCGTCAATCACCGCAGAGACCTTACGGTCAGAACCGCCGGCATCAAAGCCGATACGGCAGCCATCCATATGACCGCCGATGGGACGGGGGGACTCGTTGGGGCTGGGGCAGGCACTCAGGGGCAGGTCGATAATCTCCAGCTCACGCTCGTAGAGCTTCTGGAAGAAATCGTAGTCGAAGAAACGGACACCCTCGGCGGTATAGGCTGCCTTAAGCTGCTGTGCAATCCCGGAACAGCCACACACGGATACCCGGAAGCCACCGATCGACCACAGCAGGAACTTGACATACCGCTCCACATACCGGTAATCCGCCTCTGCCATTTCGGCAGTGCCATGGATGAAGGTTTGACGGACGGAAACGTGACCCTTGTCACGCTCCACCGCAATGGCGATGGGGTGCTTGGCACCCTTCAGGTAGGCATCCGTCCAGACACCAAAGGGGATGAACTCGGGGTCCAGCGCAGGCACGTGCTTCAGGTTATAGTTTACGCCTAAATACTCCATAGATACGTCTCCTTAGAAGAAATGTTAGAAATATTATTTACGCACCTCAGCGGCAACCTGTGCCACGATGCGGTTCATCTCGTCGAATTTGGACTGCATATCCGCTGCCAGCTTCATCTGGGCACGGGCACGAACCAGGTTGTGCTCCGGATAGGCGACCTTGAAGTAGACATCGCCGTCCAGATAATCCTTCATAAACCGGGTCGCCAGCTCCAGCGTGATGACAAACGCGCCCAGAGGCAACAGCTCCACCTCACGGTCGGTCAGAGCGGTGGCAGCTTCCAGATAACCTCTGGTATACACCTCGAACAGATGCAGATCCATGCTCATCTTGGAGATATCCGGCTCATCCTCAGCCGCAGTGGCTGCGCCAAAACGGATGGAGTCGCCAAAGTCATACAGACTCAGACCGGGCATAACCGTATCCAGATCCAGAACGCAAAGAGCCTTACGGGTATCCTTCTCCAGAAGGACGTTGTTCAGCTTGGTATCGTTATGGGTGACCCGCAGGGGCAGCTCGCCGCTCTCTCTGAGCTTCTGCAGGCGGCATGCCAGTTCTTCCCGATCCAGCATGAAGGCAATATCCTCCTTAACACCGGCAAGACGTCCGCAGGCATCGGCTGCAATGGACTCCCGAAGCTGACGGTAACGGTCTACGGTGTTGTGGAATTCCGGAATGGTCTCAAACAGCGTATGGGCAGGGAAATCAGAGAGCATATGCTGGAATCTGCCAAAGGCAATGGCACTCTGGTAGAAATCCTCCTCGCTCTCGGGGGCATCCAGACAGAAGCCACCGATGAAGTCATACATTCTCCAGTATTCCTCATCCTCGTCCAGGAAGTAGAACTTTCCATCGTGGGTGGAAATGAAATGCAGAGCCATCCGGGGGTCTTCCACACGGGTACGCAGGAAGTCGGTAACAGAGCCAACATTATCCATCAGGCGGACGGGATCCTTGAACACGAATTTATTGATACGCTGGAGCACATACTCATTACCGCTGTCGGTCAGCACCTTGACAGTATAATTAATATGCCCGCTGCCAAACTCCTGACAGCTTACCGGGCAGCCGTCGATACGGAAAGAACTTGCAATCTTTTCAAGCTGCATGGGTTTCACCTCATACTATATTCTTATCGCCGGGCATTGCCGGCACTATATAAACACGCACCCAGTAATACTATCATAATAATCTTAAAAAAGCAAACATTTTTTTAGAATTTCCCCTGATTTTTTCAAGAAACTTTGTTTTTTCCAAACTGTTCCATAGGATGCCTGAATTTTCAGGTTTCCAGAATCAAGGGCATATGACAGATCTGGATTTTGCCGCCTGCAACACTGACCGTTTCCCCGTCAATCAAGTTCCGGTACTGTCCGTCAGGAAGGGACACTGCCACCTCTGCGCTGCCGCCACGGGCAGAGAAGATGCCGGTGAGCATCCGTCCTCCCTCCTCTCCCTGCTGCACCAGCAGCACATCGCCGGGGAGTGCCTGAGCAAAGAAGCGACTGTTTGCAGGCATATCCCGTTTGATTTCAGACAGCCGCCGCAGAAACGGCGTGATATCCTTGCCGGTGTTCCAGTTCACCGTATCTCTGTCAAACAGACCGGGACGGTGGGCATCCGCCACCTCCTGACCGCCGTAGAGCAGGGTCATACCTTTGATGAAGTACACGAATGCCGTCCAGTGCCGACGGGCATCCTCATCGGGAATGATATCCGCTGCCCGATCCTGATCGTGGTTTTCCAGATAGCGCAGTTTGACATAGTTCTCCGGATAGAGGGTTTCCTGCCGGTTCAACGCCTCGGCATAGTCGGACAGAGGGCACTCCCCTTTCAAAACGCTGCGGAAAATTCCGTAGATATCGTAGTCATAGGCAACGTCAAATGCCTGATAAATCTCAGCATCGGTATGGGCAACCAGTCCCTGAGAACGCAGGTAGGTGATGAACTGAGGCTCAATGCTCTCACTAAGCCAGAAACAGCCGGGGCGCACCGTCTCCACCGCTTCCCTTGCCGCCTGCCAGAACTCCACGGGAATCATAGGGGCAACGTCACAGCGGAAGCCATCTACCATGGTTGCCCAGTATTTCAGGGTTTCAATCTGGTAATCCCACAGCTCCCGGTTGCGGTAGTCCAAGTCCACAATATCCGTCCAGTCCCCCACATGATTGCCAAAGCTGCCGTCCGGCTTGCGGTAAAACCACTGGGGATGCTCCCTGACCAGCACCGAGTCGGGAGAAGCATGGTTATAGACCACGTCGATGATGCATTTCATTCCCAGCGCATGGATATCTGCCACCAGCGCCTGAAAATCCTCCAAGGTACCGTACTCCGGGTTCACAGCCCGATAATCGGAAATGGCATAGGGACTGCCGAGGCTTCCCTTCCTCGCCCGGGTGCCGATGGGATGAATGGGCATCAGCCAGATGATGTCCACTCCCAAATCAGAAATGCGCCGCAGGTCTTTTCTCAGAGCCTGAAAGGTACCTTCCGGGGTATGGTTGCGAACGTAGATGCTGTACATCACCTGATTACGATAGGCTTTCGGAGTTTGGATTGCCATGATTGTATCCTCCCGTTTTTGTTTTTATTTTATCACAGACCGTGCCGGGACACAAGACGGAATTCCAATCCAAGAAATTAAAGATTTACGGCTTGCTTTTAAGAAAAAAGTTTAGTACAATGAAGCAGTATAGTTTCTTTCAAGCGAGGCGAACACCATGGCAAAGATCGGTTTTGACAATGAAGAATATCTGCGCAGTCAGTCTGAGAAAATCCGGGAGCGGATCGGTCAGTTTGGCGGAAAGCTGTATCTGGAATTCGGCGGCAAGCTGTTTGACGACAATCACGCTGCCCGGGTGCTTCCCGGCTTCCAGCCGGACAGTAAGCTGCGGATGCTGCTGAAAATCAAGGATCAGGTGGAGATGGTCATTGCCATCAACACAGCGGATATTGAAAAGAACAAGGTTCGGGGAGATTTGGGCATCACCTATGACCGGGATGTAATCCGGCTGATTGCCATCTTCCGGGAGCTGGGGCTGTATGTCAGCAGCGTGGTGCTCACCCGGTATGATGGGCAGCCTGCCGCCCGTGCATTCCAGTCCCGCATAGAGGGGCTGGGCATTCGGGTCTACCATCACTATGCCATCCCCGGATACCCCTCGGACACCGAGCATATCGTCAGCGACGAGGGCTTCGGTAAAAATGAGTATATCGAAACCACCCGGGAATTGGTGGTTGTCACCGCTCCCGGTCCCGGCAGCGGCAAGCTCGCCACCTGCCTGAGCCAGCTTTATCATGAGCACAAGCGGGGCATTGCCGCCGGATATGCCAAATTCGAGACCTTCCCCATCTGGAACCTGCCTCTGAACCATCCGGTAAATCTTGCATACGAGGCCGCCACCGCTGACCTGAACGACGTGAATATGATTGACCCCTTCCATCTGGATGCCTACGGGGTCACCACCGTCAACTACAATCGGGACGTGGAAGCCTTCCCGGTGCTGGTTGCTATCTTTGAGCAAATTCTGGGAGAGTGTCCCTACAAATCCCCCACGGATATGGGTGTCAACATGGCAGGCAACTGCATTACCGATGATGCCGCCACCCGGGAAGCCTCCTGCCAGGAGATTGTCCGTCGGTACTATGATGCTCTGTGCGAGCAAAAGAAGGGAAAACTCCCTGATGAGGTTGTGCGGAAGCTGGAGCTGCTGATGAAGAAAGCCGGGGTTGACCCCTCCTGCCGAAGTGTCGTTGCCCCTGCCCTGCAAAAGGCAGAGGAAACCGGACGTCCTGCCACCGCCATGCGTCTGCCTGACGGCACCATCGTCACCGGACGTACCTCCGACCTGCTGGGTGCCTCCGCTTCCCTGATGCTCAATGCCCTGAAGGCGCTGGGGGGTATTCGGGATGAGCTGCATCTGATTTCCCCGGTGGTCATTGACCCCATTCAGCATCTGAAGGTGGATCATCTGGGCAACCGCAACCCCCGTCTTCATACCGACGAAATTCTCATTGCTTTGTCCATCAGCGCTGCCACCAATCCCACAGCAGAGCTTGCCATGGAGCAGCTTTCCAAATTGAGGGGCTGCGATGTCCATTCCTCGGTGATTCTTGCCGATGTGGACGAAAAGATTTTTAAGCGTCTGGGTGTCAATCTCACCTGCGAACCCCGTTTCTGGGCATAACCTTTCAGGCACCCTCAGTTCTTGGGGGTGCCTTTTGTTTCTGAAAGATAGAAAGGAGTTTTGGCGTTGTTAAAGAAAAAATGGTTTCGTGCTTTGTTCCGTCAGCGGATATTGGTTGCTCTGCTGATTATCGTGCAGGCAGCCTTTCTGGTTTATGCGGTGATCAGCGGCAGCCGTCTGTCCGGCTGGCTGAACGGCGTGCTGACGGTACTGAGTATTCTGGTGGTACTGTCCCTGCCCCGAAAGGAAAAGGGAAGCTACCGTACCTTATGGGTAATTTTGATTTTGTCCTTCCCCATTTTCGGCGGACTGTTGTACCTGATGGTAAAATCTCAGGGCACAACCCGAAAAATGCGGCGGCAGCTTCAGGGAATTCTCAACCGTTCCCGAAATCTGTATACCCTCCCCGGCAGCGGTTATGAGGAAGCCAAAGCCCAAACCGGTGCCTATTTCCCCCAAATCCGCTACCTGCAGGACTTTGCCGGCTTCCCGGTATATACCGATACCCGGACAACCTATTTCCCTCTGGGTGAGGTTATGCTGGAAGCCTTGCTCCGGGAGCTGGAAAAGGCAGAAAAGTACATATTTCTGGAGTTCTTCATCATTCAGGAAGGCAAAATGTGGGACAGCATTCTGGACGTTCTGAAACGCAAAGCCGCTCAGGGTGTCAAGGTTCGGGTGATGTATGACGATGTGGGGTGCTTCTTCCTCCTTCCTGCCGACTACAAAAAGCAACTGGACGCCATGGGCATCGAATGCGGCATTTTTAACCCCTTCCGTCCCTTCCTTACCGTTAAGCAGAACAATCGGGATCACCGAAAAATTCTGGTCATTGACGGCAAGGTTGCCTTTAACGGAGGCATCAACCTTGCCGACGAGTACATCAACGCTTATGAAAAATACGGCCACTGGAAGGATACTGCCGTGATGGTGGAGGGTAAGGCGGCATGGAGCTTCACCCTGATGTTTTTGGAAATGTGGCAGCTTTGCACCGGTGTCCGTGAGGACATCAATGCCTACTATACCCCCTATAGCGTTCCCTCCGACGGCTTTGTTCTTCCCTATGCGGACAGTCCTATGGACAGGGAAAACGTGGGCGAACACGTTTATCTGCAAATCCTCAATCAGGCGCAGGAGTATGTCTATATCAACACCCCCTATCTGATCGTGGATGACGGTGTACTGTCCGCCCTCTGCCTTGCGGCAAAACGGGGCGTGGACGTGCGGATTGCTACCCCCCACATCTGGGACAAATGGGCGGTGCATATGACCACCCGTTCCTATTACCGGGAACTGCTCCGTGCCGGTGTGAAGGTTTATGAGTATACCAACGGCTTTATTCACGCAAAGAGCTTTGTCTGTGACGACCGAATTGCCACCGTCGGCACCACCAATATGGACTACCGCAGTCTGTATCTGCATTTTGAATGCGGTGTCTGGCTCTACGGCAGCCGTGCGGTTACCCAGGCGAAGGAGGATTATCTTGCCACCCTTCCCCATTGTCAGCCCATTACCGAGGAAGATTGCAAAGCAGGATTTTTCCTGCGGTTCCTGCAGGAGATTTTCCGTCTTTTCGCCCCTCTGATGTAAACCATGTACAAAAGTGTTAATGAATACTATCGGGAAACCTTCGGCTGCAAGGTCTACAAACTGTCCATCGATGCCGGCTTCACCTGCCCCAATCGGGACGGAACGTTGGGACACCGTGGCTGTCTGTTTTGCACCGGCTCGGGGGAGTTTGCCCAAGCCGGTGAGGACGTCCGTGTTCAGCTTGAAAAAGCAAAAGCACGGGTGGAAAAGAAGGTCGGCAGCGGCAAGTATATTGCCTATTTCCAAGCCTTCACCAATACCTATGCACCGGTTTCCCTGCTGCGGCAGCTTTATACCGCTGCCATGGAACCGGAGGAGATTGTGGGACTTTCCATCGGTACCCGTCCCGACTGTCTGGGCGAGGATGTGGTGGCATTGCTTGGGGAGTTGAACCAAATCAAGCCCATTTCCGTAGAACTGGGACTGCAGACCATCCACGAGGACACCGCCCGTTACATCCGTCGGGGCTATGAAACGCCGGTCTATGACGATGCGGTATCCCGTCTGAAAGCCGCAGGACTGGAGGTTGTGACCCATTTCATTCTGGGACTCCCCGGGGAAACTCCGGAAATGGCGGTGCAGTCCCTTCGCCATGCCGTGGCAGCGGGAACGGATGGAGTGAAATTCCACCTGCTCCACGTCCTCAAAGGTACGGATTTGGAGGAAGAATACCGCAACGGGCGGTTTCGCTGTCTGGAACCGGAGGAATACGTCCACTGGCTGAAGCTGTGTCTGTCCGCTGTCCCGGAGAATGTGGTCGTCCACCGCATCACCGGCGACGGTGCCAAACGGGATTTGATTGCGCCTTTATGGTCGGCAAACAAGAAATGGGTTATGAATTTCTTAAATCGTCACCTTCGAGACGGATAATACTGGACTTTTTGTCGAATCTCTGTATAATAGAAACATATACCACTCAAGGAGGCTCCTTTATGAAGCTGAATTACAGGCGCACCATTCTGGTTGGCTTCGCATTCTTCCTGATCAGCGCGTTCTGGCAGGCTTACGATGCCACCATCCCCGTTATCCTGACCAACAAATTCGGTATGTCCCAGACCTGGTCCGGCGTGATTATGGCGCTGGATAACGTTCTGGCAGTCTTCCTGCTCCCCTTCTTCGGCGCTCTGTCTGACAAGTGTCTGTCGAAGCACGGTAAGCGTACCCCCTTCATCACCATCGGTACCACCATCGCAGCCATTGCACTGGTCGGTCTTTCTCTGGTGGATGGAATGCAGCTCAAGAACGTTTCCGAAGTTGCCACCATCGACGATCCTGCCGGTCTTTCCGTGGTTTACGATACCCAGGCAGATGCCAAGCTGACCACCCCCGAGGGTGAGGAATTTGTTCTGCGTGACCTGTATACCAAAGAGCAGTTTACTGCCATCCGCTCCGACGACACCGTTCAGCGTGACGGCAAGGAATTCTCTCCCTACACCAATTACGTTGCCCCTGCCCGGAAAGCCCATGCCGCCCAGCAGACCGCAAAGAGCCCGATGGCGCTGATTTTGTTCATTGCACTTCTGCTGGTAGTACTGCTGGCTATGGCGGTATTCCGCTCCCCTGCGGTGGCGCTGATGCCGGACGTGACTGTCAAGCCCCTGCGAAGCAAAGCCAATGCGGTAATCAATCTGATGGGTACCGCAGGCGGTATCATCGTGCTGGTGCTGGGTATGGTCTTTGCCACCTCCGCGGTGCGCAATGCCATGATGAGCTACACCGTGTACTATGCCGTGATTGCCGGCATCATGCTGGGTGCTTTGGCAATTTTCCTGCTCACCGTCCGTGAGCCCAAGTGGGCAAAGGAGATGCGTGAGGACAGCATCAAGTACAACATCGAAGAAGCGGAAGATGACTCCGGCGCACAAAAGCGGGGTCTGAGCAAGGCGGAAAAGCGCAGCCTGATTTTCATTCTGCTGTCCATCGCTCTGTGGTACATCGGCTACAATGCGGTAACCTCCAAGTACAGCGTGTATGCCCCCAACATTTTGAACAAAGACTATAACACCACCATGCTGCTGGCGCAGGCTGCTGCCATTGTCGCTTACCTGCCCGCAGGTCTGGTGGCATCCAAGCTGGGTCGGAAGAAGACCATCCTTGCCGGTGTTGTCATGCTGACCTCCGCCTTTGCCGTTGCCGCCTTTGCCCGGGCAGGCACCCCCACATTGCTGATGAACGCCATGTTCATTCTTGCCGGTATCGGCTGGGCTACCATCAACGTCAACTCCTTCCCCATGGTGGTGGAGATGTGCTCCGGCAGCGACATTGGCAAGTACACCGGTTACTATTACACCGCATCCATGACCGCTCAGATTATCACTCCCGTGTTCTCCGGCTTCCTGATGGATCATATCGCTGACACGGTGCTGTTCCCCTATGCCGCCGTTTTTGCCGGTCTTGCCTTCGTGACCATGCTCTGCGTCCGTCACGGTGACTCCAAGTCGGTTGCCAAGAAGGGTCTGGAAGCCCTGGATATTGACGATTAAGGACTGAGATTATGCCTGTTATCATCACCGTTGTCATTCTTGCTCTGCTGGTTTTCGGGTACTGTCTGGCGGTCAGAGGCCGCACCGGACATCCGAAGCTGGATACCATTAAAGGGTATAGCTATGCCCATCGGGGATTGTTCAGCGAAGGTGTTCCTGAAAACAGTATGGCTGCGTTTCTGGCTGCCAAAAAAGCCGGCTACGGCGTGGAGCTGGACGTTCACCTTCTGGCAGACGGCAATCTTGCCGTTATCCACGACTCGGTGCTGGAACGCACCACCGGTCGGGAGGGTCGGATTGAAGACCTGAAATGCGAAGACCTGAAGGAATGCTTTCTGGAGGGAACAGACGAAACCATCCCGGATTTTCGGGAGGTGCTGGAGCTGTTTGACGGACAAGTGCCGATCATTCTGGAACTGAAGCCCTACAAGGACAATTACGCACAGCTCACAGAAGCAGCCTGCAAGCTGATGGATGGTTACAAAGGCGTGTACTGTCTGGAATCCTTTGATCCCCGGTGTCTGCTGTGGCTGAAAAAGCACCGTCCGGATATCATCCGTGGGCAGCTCAGCGAAAACTATTTCGCCAGCAAGACCTCTCCCCTGCCTTGGATTCTCAAGCTGCTGCTGTCGGAAAATCTGGGGAATTTCCTGACCCGTCCGGATTTCCTGGCCTTTCGTTATGCGGATCGGTTTTCCACTCTCAGCACCCTGATTGCAAGAAAACACCTCGCCTGCGTAAGCTGGACGGTGAAATCTCAGGAAGAATTCGACCGGGCTGTGGCAGAAGGCTGGACTCCCATTTTCGAAGGCTTCCGCCCAAACCCTGAGCGAAGAAATTCCAATTAAACACCAACCGCCGCCATCCAAAACGATGGCGGCGGTTTTCTGTTGCCTGATATATCGATAAATTGTTGTTTAGCACGCCGCACCTCGACGTGTCATGACTTCGCGAGCGTAAGCGAGTCGAAGGATCTCTGTGGTGGGGGACGGAAGTTGCGGGTTCTGTTTCGGGCGGTTTCGGTTACCGGTGATATCCCTGCCGGGGGCGTCACTTTCTTGTTTCGGCAAGAAAGTAACCAAAGAAACCGACTTAGGGGAGGCGCTGAGGTTGTACCTTTCCGGCTCGGTCGGTTTCGATACCTTTCTACCCCGGTACAAAACCGCCCTCCCCTAAGTACCCCTCCCGGCACGCTGCGCGTTGTCGCCACAGCGTGGTAGTCTTTTTTTGATGACACGACGGGGGTAAGAGAACTTCAAACAACAATTTATCTCACCTTCCGTTACTTGACATCCTTATGAAAATCCGCTACCATTAGGGCAAGAAATGGGGGGTGAGGGATTGGCTTACTTATATGTGATGCTGTCACGGTCGGATACTGCCATGGGGCGGTTTATCCGAACGTTTACCCGCAGCACGTTTAATCATGTATCCGTCAGTCTGGATGACAGTCTAAGCTGCTTTGTTTCCTTTGCCCGATATCGGGTGGACATTCCCCTTGCCGGAGGATATGTTCAGGAAGATGCTCAGCGATTGCTTTACCGGGGGAATCCCCTGCCCGTGGTCATCTTCCGTCTGGAAATTCCGGAGGCACAGCGGCAGGAGCTGGCTCTCCTTTTTGCCCATGCCGGTGAGCCGGATGCTCCAATTTACAACACCCTCGGCGCATTGCTCTCCTGGCTGCATCTTCCCTGCCCCGTCCCCGGTGCGTATACCTGTCTGGAATTTACCAACCGCCTTTTGGGTACTCGTTACCGAAGCATTCCGGCGCTGCAAAAAGGGTTAGCACCTTATGCCTTTTTCGAAGGCAATCTCGGAGATTTGGTATCGGACAACGGCTCACGGGAGGATCTGTTTTTCTGCCGTCGGGGTTTTGTCAAGGGTACCGGGGATACCTTCGCCCATTTTGGCAGGGTGCTGGGCAGAGTCACCCGTCTGACCAAAGCCCCTGACCCCATTGCGGAATTCTCATTTGCAAACAGGGAAGCAAAATAATACAAGCGTGCCGTTTGTCGGCACGCTTTTTGATTATCGGTTCAGAAATTCCTTGGTGACCTTTACGATATTGTCTGCGCACAGACCGTACTTTTCCAGCACCTCGGCAGCAGGGCCGGAGCAGCCGAAACGGTCGTTGACACCAATTCTGCGGACGGGAGTGGGATAATTCTCGCTGAGGAAGCTGCACACAGCCTCGCCCAGACCGCCGATCACGGAATGCTCCTCGCAGGTAATAATCTTACCGCAATCCTTGGCAGCCTGAAGCACCAGCCCCTCATCCAAAGGCTTAACGGTGGACATATTGATAATCCGTGCGTTGATGCCGCATTCAGCCAGAGCTTCCCCTGCCTTGATGGCCTCGTAGACCATCAGACCGTTGGCAATAATGGCAACATCGCTGCCGTCACGCATCACTTCGCCCTTTCCGATTTGGAAGGTAAAGCCTTCCTCATGGAACACGGGCACAGCCAGTCTGCCAAAACGCAGGTACACAGGACCCTGATAAGCATAGGCAGCCTTGGTTGCCGCTTCTGCCTCCACACCGTCGGCAGGGCAAATCACCACCATACCGGGGATGGAACGCATCAGGGCGAAATCCTCACAGCACTGGTGAGAAGCGCCGTCCTCGCCCACACTCATACCGCCGTGGGAAGCGCCGATTTTCACATTCAGGGCAGGATAGCCGATAGAGTTCCGAATCTGCTCATAAGCCCGTCCGCTGGCGAACATGGCAAAGGAAGAAGCAAAGGGGGTAAAGCCGCTGGCAGCCAGACCGGCGGCGACACTCATCATGTCCGCCTCGGCAATGCCGCAGTTGAAGTGACGGTCAGGGAATGCCTTGGCAAACATTCCGGTTTTCGTGGAACCTGCCAGGTCGGCATCCAGCACCACGATATCATCATGCTCCTGACCCAGAGCCACCAGACCCTTGCCGTAGCCGTCACGGGTCGCCATTTTCTTTACATCTGCCATGTCAATTGCCCTCCAATTCGCTGAGCTGAGCCTTCAGCTCGGTCATTGCCTGCTCGTACTGAGCATCGTTGGGTGCTACACCGTGCCAGCCGGCAAGATTCTCCATGAAGGATACACCCTTGCCCTTCACCGTCTTCATCACGATGGCGCTGGGCTGACCCTTGACGGTCTTGGCATTGTTCAGCGCATTTTCAATGGCATCCAAATCGTGACCATCGATGGCCTGAACATGGAAACCGAATGCCTCCAGCTTGTCCACAATGGGATACGGGCTCATAACGTCGGCTACGTTGCCGTCGATCTGCAGACCGTTATTATCGATGATGACACACAGGTTATCCAGCTTATAGTGGCTTGCGAACATACAAGCCTCCCAAACCTGACCCTCCTGAATCTCGCCGTCACCCAGCAGGGTATAGACACGGTTGGTCTTGCCCTTAACCTTCGCTGCCAGTGCCATACCGCAGGCAGTGGAGATTCCCTGACCCAGGCTGCCGGTGGACATATCCACGCCGGGGACAGTATTCATATTGGGATGGCCCTGCAGGTAGCTGTCAATCTTACGCAGAGTCAGCAAATCCTCCACGGGGAAAAAGCCACGGTGTGCCAGAGCCGCATACAGACCGGGGGCAGTATGACCCTTGGACAGAACAAAACGATCCCGATCCTCCCACTTGGGGTTCTTGGGATCCACATTCATTTCCTTGAAGTACAGATAGGTGAACATATCCGCAGCGGACAGACTGCCGCCGGGATGACCGCACTTGGCTGCATGGGTGGATTCAATGATGCCCATTCTCACCTTGCAGGCGGTGATGGCAAGCTGCTTTTTTTCCTGGGGTGTCATAGAATTTCTCCTTCGCTGGTAAAATTATGACAGGCACGGAACAGATTCCGTCCATTTTTATACTTGTTAATAGTACCATCATTCTACCGTTTTTTCAAGGGTTTTCTTGGATTTTCATCCTGCCGGCGGTGACAAATCCCACCGCTCCCCTGCAGGAAAATTAGAGCAAAATCACGAAGAATTTTTTTCGCCGCATAATCAGGGATTGACAAGGGCTTCGGTATGATTTACTCTGAAGATAGAATTTTGAAAGGCGGTGCTGCTTATGGTGATTGCCATTGGTATTTTCCTCCTTGGAGGATTGGGATACGGTATTCTTCTGCGGATGACCGGCGGCTATTCCGATTTTGGGCAGCGGTCGGTATGGTATCCGGCGATACTGGCAGGTCTGGGACTGTGTCTGGCTGTCCTTGCGTATGCTCCGGCAGGGGGCTTTGTATATTACTGTGCCTTTGCCGGAGTGTGTCTGAGCTGTGCCGCCTTGCCGGTGATTGGTTTTTCCCTTCGAAGGAAAGCCCCAGCCACAGAAAAGAAGCTCCATGGCTCAATTCAGGCAGTCATCGGAGCTGCCGGTGGCATTCTGTCTTTCACCATCAGTTACCTTCTGGTGACGGAGCTGTGGATGGATCGTGACTTTGTCTGGATTACCCTGCGGCTTGTGCTGCCCATAGCGGTGCTGACAGCGGTTTTCGATACGATTGAAGGTTTCTCCCCTAAGTACCTCTTTGTGGGTGCTGCGGTACAGTATGGGCTTCTGATTGCCTTTGCGGAGCCTTTATTTGCGTTTCTGTTCCAAGGCGATCTCCACAGCGGCTTTTTCGCCAGCCGCTGGCCGGAGTATCTGGGTGCTGCCTTCCCCTACCCTGCTTTGGTGACCCTCGGTCAGTTTCTGCTTGTGTGCATTCTGCGTTTCCGGAAACGAAAATGAGAATCAAAAAAACGGAGCATGGCAAGTGCCTTGCTCCGTTTATTATAGAACCGAAAAAAAGAATCCCCCAACCGAAGTTGGGGGATTTGAAAGAACCAGATTACTCGAAGATCTCGGTGACGACACCGGAACCGACGGTACGGCCACCCTCACGGATAGCGAAACGCAGACCCTTCTCGATAGCGATGGGGGTGATCAGCTCGACGTTCATAACAACGTTATCGCCGGGCATGCACATCTCAACGCCTTCAGGCAGGCTGATGATACCGGTCACGTCAGTGGTACGGAAGTAGAACTGGGGACGGTAGTTGTTGAAGAAGGGAGTATGACGGCCGCCTTCTTCCTTGGACAGGACGTAAACCTGGCCAGCGAACTTGGTCAGAGGCTTGATGGAGCCGGGCTT
>JAFULI010000031.1 GCA_017473455.1 Oscillospiraceae bacterium | reverse complement strand
GTGTCGTTATCGCCTGCGGCGATGTGATTTTCTTAAAGAAAATCACGATGCCCTCTCCGCCCCCTTCGGGGGCACCTCTCCCATAGGGAGAGGCAAGTGGCGTATGCGTAATCGAACTTCAAACAACAATTTATCTTCCCAAGAATATTTCAGGAGATCATATGAAACAAAGTATCTTTACCATCGTCAGAAACCGGGCGTTGACGGACTGTGTTTATCAGATGGTGCTTTCCGGTGATACCTCCGCCATTACCGCTCCCGGACAGTTTGTGAATATCGCTTTGGAGGGAAAATTCCTCCGCCGACCCATCTCTGTTTGCGATTATGACGATCAGACCCTGACCATCGTCTACAAGGTAGTGGGTAAGGGTACGGCACAGATGAAGGACATGATCCCCGGTCAGTCTCTGGATATTCTCACCGGTCTGGGCAATGGCTATGACCTTACCTGCGCCGGAGACGCGCCGCTGCTCATCGGCGGCGGTGTGGGTGTGCCTCCCATGTACAATCTGGCGAAGAAGCTCCGGGCAATGGGTAAGCCCGTTGCCGTTATTCTGGGCTTCAACACCCAAAGCGAGATCTTCTACGAGGAGCAGTTCATGGCTCTGGGCTGTGCCGTCACCGTCACCACCGTGGACGGCAGCTACGGCACCAAGGGTTTCGTCACCAATGCCCTGCCGGAATACTATTCCCACTTCTACACCTGCGGCCCTGAGCCGATGCTCAAGGCTGTGTTCAAAGCCACCACCACCTCCGGGCAGATGAGCTTCGAGGAGCGGATGGGCTGCGGCTTCGGTGCCTGCATGGGCTGCAGCTGCAAGACCATCACCGGCTACAAGCGGATCTGCAAGGAAGGCCCCGTGATGCGAAAGGAGGAGCTGCTGTGGAACGTTTGAAAGTAAACCTTTGCGGCATTTCTCTGGATAACCCCGTGATTCCTGCCTCCGGAACCTTTGGCTACGGCTATGAGTTTGCGGAGCTGTATGATATCAATGTTCTTGGTACATTCTCCTTCAAGGGGACTACCAAAGACCCCCGCTTCGGCAATCCCACTCCCAGAATCGCGGAGTGCAGCGCCGGTATGATCAATGCCGTAGGTCTGCAAAATCCCGGTGTCCATCAGGTCATCGATACGGAGCTTCCCCGTCTGGCGCAGTGCTTCCACAAGCCGGTGATGGCAAACGTTTCCGGTTTTTCCGTAGAGGACTATGTTTACACCTGCCGGCTGCTGGACGGGCAAAGTCAGGTGGGCTGGCTGGAAGTCAACGTAAGCTGCCCCAATGTCCACGGCGGCGGCATGAGCTTCGGCACCAGTCCGGAAGCAGCGGCTGAGGTCACCCGTGCTGTCAAAGCCGTGACCACCAAGCCGGTCATCGTCAAGCTCTCCCCCAATGTCACCGATATCGTATCCATTGCCAAAGCCTGCGAGGATGCCGGTGCGGACGGTATCAGCCTGATCAACACCATGCTGGGTATGCGCATCGACATTGCCCGTCGCCGTCCCGTCATCGCCAACACTATGGGCGGCTTCTCCGGAAGCGCCATCTTCCCCGTGGCAGTGCGGATGGTCTATCAGGTGGCAAGAGCCGTCAAAATTCCCGTCATCGGCATGGGCGGTGTCAGCACCGCAGAGGATGTCATTGAAATGATGCTCGCCGGTGCCACTGCCGTAGAGGTGGGCGCAGCCAATCTGGTCAACCCCTTCGCTTGTCGGGATATTATTGCGGATCTCCCCGAAACCATGGATAAATACAACATTTCTACATTAAATGAGATGATAGGAGGCGTAAAATTATGGGAAAAGATGTAATCGTAGCCTGTGACTTCGCCAGCGCAGAGCAGACCTTTGCGTTTCTGGACAAGTTCACCGGACGGAAGCCCTTCGTAAAAATCGGCATGGAGCTGTACTACGCGGAAGGCCCTGAGATCGTCCGCCAGATCAAGGCACGGGGTCACAAGATTTTTCTGGATCTGAAGCTCCACGACATTCCCAACACCGTCAAGAAAGCCATGGCTGTCCTGAGCCGTCTGGATGTGGATATCACCAACCTCCACGCCGCCGGCACCACCGCCATGATGAAAGGCGCGCTGGAGGGTCTGACCCGTCCCGACGGCACCCGTCCCCTGCTCATTGCTGTAACTCAGCTTACCTCCACCGACCAGGAGGCTCTGGAGAAGGATATTCTCATCAAGCAGCCCATGGACGAGGTGGTTATGCATTACGCCCAAACTGCCAAAAATGCCGGTCTGGACGGCATCGTCTGCTCCCCTCTGGAGGCAGGCAAGGTGCATGAGCGCTGCGGAGAGAAGTTCCTGACCGTCACCCCCGGTGTCCGTTTCGCCGACGGCGATGTGGGCGACCAGAAGCGTGTCATGACTCCCGCTCAGGCAAAAGCCATCGGTTCTGACTACATTGTGGTGGGCCGTCCCATCACCGCTGCCGCTGACCCCGTAGCCGCTTACGAGCGCTGCGTTGCGGAATTCTGTGACTAAGGAGAACGACCATGGAAAGCTATAAGAGAGAATTTATTCAATTCCTGCAAAGTGCCGGTGTTCTGAAATTCGGTGACTTCACCGCCAAGTCCGGCAGAAAGATTCCCTACTTCATCAATGCCGGTATGATCAAGACCGGTGACGAAATCGCCAAGCTGGGGGAATTCTATGCCAAGGCTTACTTCGACAAGCTGGGCAAGAAGCCTGCTGTGCTGTACGGCCCTGCTTACAAGGGCATCTCCATTGCGGTGTCCGCTGCCGTTGCCCTGAGCAAGAACGGTCTGGACGTGCCTTTCTTCTTCAACCGTAAGGAAGTCAAGGACCACGGCGAAGGCGGTGTGTTTGTGGGCTATGTGCCTCAGGCAGGAGAAGAAGTGGTCATCGTGGAGGACGTCATCACCGCCGGTACTGCCATTCGGGAGAGCATGGCCATTCTGGGCGGTCTGGAGGGTGTCAAGGTTGCCGCTACCTTCGTTATGGTAGACCGTAAGGAAAAGGGCAAGACCGAAAAGTCCGCCATGGCTGAGGTTACCGAGGAGTTCGGTTTCCCCGTGTACTCCGTGGTGGATGTGTATGACATCATCGAGTATCTGGAAGAGGACGAAGCCAACGCCGAAAACGTGGCGAGAATCAAGGCTTATCTGGCTGTGAACGGAGCGAAGGTATGAGAAGTCTGCTGAATATCACCGATCTGAGCCTTGAGGAGCTGGAAGGTCTGCTTTCCACCGCTCAGGATATCATCGCCAACCCGGCAAAGTATGCCACCGCCTGCCATGGCAAGAAGCTGGCTACTCTGTTTTTTGAGCCTTCCACCCGTACCCGATTGAGCTTTGAGGCTGCCATGCTGGAGCTGGGCGGCAGCGTGCTGGGCTTCAGTGAGGCAAGCTCCTCCTCTGCCGCCAAGGGCGAGAGCGTTGCCGATACCACCCGTGTGGTGGGCTGCTATGCCGATATCATCGCCATGCGTCACCCCAAGGAGGGTGCGCCTCTGGTGGCAGCGAGAAAAGCCGGTGTTCCCGTCATCAATGCCGGTGACGGCGGTCACAACCACCCCACCCAGACCCTTGCCGACCTGCTGACCATCCGTCGGAAAAAGGGACATTTTGAAAACCTCACCGTAGGTCTGTGCGGTGACCTGAAGTTCGGCCGTACCGTTCACTCTCTGGTGGGTGCCATGGCACGGTATGCCGGGGTGAAGTTTGTGTTCATCTCCCCGGAGGAGCTGAAAATCCCCCGTTACATCATCACCGATGAGCTGGAGCCCCGGGGCATCCCCTACAAAGAAGTGACTGACATGGAAGAGGTCATGGGCGAGCTGGACATTCTGTACATGACCCGTGTGCAGGGTGAGCGGTTCTTCAACGAAGCGGATTACATCCGCCTGCGGGATACCTACATCCTGACCCCGGAAAAGCTGTCCGCCGCTAAGGAAGACCTGATCGTTATGCATCCCCTGCCCCGTGTCAACGAAATCAGTGTGGCTGTGGACGATGACCCCAGAGCTTGCTACTTTGATCAGGTGCTCAACGGAAAATATATGCGGATGGCATTGATCCTCATGCTGCTGGAGGTAACTGTATGATTATCGGACAAATCACCGACGGAATTGTTCTGGATCACATCACCGCCGGTCGTGCAAGCCAGATTTACAACATTCTGGAGCTGAACAAGCTGAGCTGCACCGTGGCGATGATTGAACGGGCTCCCAGTGAAAAGATGGGCACCAAGGACATCATCAAAATCGGTCAGGTGCTGGATATTGACTTTAACGTTCTGGGTTACATCGACCCCGGTATCACCATCAATATCATCCGGGGCGGTGCTGTGGCAGAGCGGCGGAAGCTGGGTCTGCCGGAGCGAGTGATTGGCGTTCTGAAATGCAAAAACCCCCGTTGCATCACCTCTACCGAGCAGGAGCTTGTCCACGAATTCAAGCTGACCGACCCTGCTACCCAAACCTACCGCTGCATTTACTGCGAGCAGAAGGCATCCAAATAAAACCTATCACAATGGGGCTGTTTCAAAAAGCAGTTT
>JAFULI010000030.1 GCA_017473455.1 Oscillospiraceae bacterium | reverse complement strand
CGATGATTTTGAGAAGGTGTAGTTCGTGCGCTCAATTTTGCTCTACAGGTTATCCACAGCGACAAAATAGAGCATAAAAAGACGGTGAGCCTCATTTCCGAAGCTCACCGCTTTTATTTTGGGACTTATTATACAGCCCCATCGGTTCATTTACTGCTTGGTGGTAATAGTTGCGGCCTTGGTTACAACACCGTACTCAGTGCCATTGACAAAGGCTTCTACGATGCCCAGCGCATCGAAGGTGTTGATACGGCTGTCGCCGTTGACGTTCATGGTGAGGATCTGCAGATCAGTGGGTTCCTCGCCCCGGCGCAGCCAGGTATCCACAGCGGCCAGCGCATCCTGTGCGTTGATCTCACCGTCAGCGTTGATGTCACCGAAGGTAATCGCATCCTCGGAAACAGCGCCAATGGTAAAGTTCTTTGCATCGATGAATTTGGCCATGTCAATGGTTGCATCCACCAGAGCGACATAAGTGGAAACACCGGTCTTGTCGGACACTTCCTTGCTGTACTGGAAGATGATCTCGGTTTCGCCATCCTTGAAGGTCAGCTTGGAACCCTTGGCAATGCCGGTTACGGCCACTGCTACAGCCTTCTTGGTGGAAGGAATGATATCCACATCGTCACCTTCGTACAGACAAACCGCACTGAAGGAAACACCAACGACCACATCCACATTACCCTTTGCGGTGTCGGTGTTCACGACAACCATTGCGTTCTCATCGGAAGAATCAGAGGTCAGCTTTACAGACATACCGGACAGAGCAACGCTCAGCTTGCTGCCACCGGCAGCACTTTCAGCCATAAATGCAACATTGAACAGCTCTGCGGGGAACTCTTCGCCGGTGATGGTCAGGTTGGTATTCTTGTTGGAATCGAAATAAACAATACGGAGCTTACCTGTTTCTGCTTCCACATTCCAGCTGATTTCGCCGCCTTCCAGACGGTTAGACGCGGTTACACCGGTGACGGATACACCTTCGGGAATATTCACAATCAAGTCGATCAGCTTGTAACCAGCCTCGTTATCCCACTTATTGATGCTGATCACACCGTTGAACGCAGCACCGGGGTTGATCTCAGCAGGCAGACCCAAGGTCGCAACCATTTCATCACCGCTGGGCGTTGCAGCGCCAAAGGTCACATCGGAGTAATCAAACAGAGCAGGCTTGCTGTTCAGGAAGCGGTCATAGGCAACCAGGGCATAGCAGGACTGATCGGTAGCCATAGCATTGGAGCCTGCGCCGATGATGTGCTGGAAGGTTGCAGAACCGGAGAGATAGTGAGCAAGCAGACCGTCCACGACAGACTTGCCGTTCTTAATGAAGCGGCTGTCGGTGTCGGGATTGATGCCCCACATTGTGGTGGACACAATGACCCAGGAGCAGCTTTCGGAACACTTGGCACCGCCGGAGGAGTAGGTGCCATCATCGTTTTGGATGGCAGACAGACAATCAAAAGCCTCACCGCAGGCTTCTGCAACTTCCAGCTGATTCCGATAGGGGTACAGAGCGGTCAGCGCCATACCGGTAATGTCGGGGTCGGAGGGGAAGGTTTTATTTGCGATCAAAGACCAGCCGCCGTCATCGTGTTGTGCAGCAACGATAGCATCGACACACTGCTGACGGATGGTAGGATCAGAGGTCGCATAGTTATTGGAATCCAGTGCGATCAGCGCCCAAATGGTGCCGTTCAGACCCTGCTTCTTAATCCAGGAGAAACCGTTGGCGCTGTAGGCTTCCACAAGATCCCAATCACCTACGGAAGTAGCGTCGATGCCCAGCGCAGACAGTGCAACGATCAAGCGGGAGTTTTCGGTGGACTTGGATTTATGCAGAGCACCGCTCATGTTGACTTTGGTAGCTGTGGTATTGACGGTCTCCACAATGCGGTTGTAGTAATCGGTGAAGTAGGCATTGTCCTTGGCATAGTAACCTCCACGGGCAAGGCACAATACGGTCCACTCACCTGCGGTAGTACCAAAGACAGGCTCAGTCACAGTTGCAGCCAGCTGTGCCATAGTTGCATTCAGCTCTTTGGTGACACTCTGTGCTTCACGAGGTTGCTCGGGAGCAGGTGCTTCTGCTGCGGTTACGGTAACCTTCGCATAGGCAGGTGCAGAAACGATCACATCGGAGTATTCATTGCCATAGCCACCATCTGCCCACAGAATCCAATTTCCTGCTTCGGGGAAGGTGATCTCAGCGCAGCCACTTCCATCAGTGGTGACGGAGCCGGTGGCATTGCCATAAGAAGTGCCGTAGTACACGGTGTAGTCACTTGCGTCATAGACAACCGCACCAGTGCCCATACCGGAGTAAGAGCGAACCAGCTTCACGGAGCAGGCAGCACCTGCTTCTGCGGTGTAGTCATGGATAAATGCGCCGCTTTCATCGGCAAAGAAGTGGAAACCATAACCCGAATCCATATAGAAGTCCCAACTGGAGAAGCTGCCGATGTCGATAAAGTCTCCGGCTTCCAGCACGATCTGATCGGAGGTAGCACCCCAGCCTTCACCCGCCAGAGGATACTCACCATTCAGGAAGTAGTTCAGGTTTTCATCGAAGCCAAAGATGCCGCCCTGGAAGTAGGAACTGCCGGGGGCACCGGTGAAGGTCACTTCGCTGAAATCTCCGCCGTAGAGGTTTTCGTGGGCATAGATGACCATGTGCAGAGCGGTGATGTCATAGGTGCCATCTCCGTTTTCATCGTACTTGTACTCACTCAAACCGTATTCGTCCAAATCAATGGCCGCCAGTTTATCAAAAGATACGGGGATATAAGCAATTGCGTTGCCATTCTTGTCGTTGATGTACTGTCCATCATAGCTGACGGAGATGTAAACACTGTCTGCACCGGTCGCAAAGGCGGTGGCAGGCAGCAGACCCAGCACCAGTACAAAGGCGAGGATCATACTTAAGATTTTCTTGGTTGTTCGCATAACAGAATCGTCCTTTCTTATGCTTGGTTGTTCTTTACCTTGGGTTCTTTCAATCCGGCAGACTCCAATGCGCGGGGCCACGGCCCAAGGTATGCCTTGATCTGGGCGCAAGTTGCACTATCGAAGTCTTTTTTTGTGGGCATTCGTCCGAGTTCTTGGCACTTGCAGCGCAGAAGGTCCTCCGCCCAGGCCTTCTTTTCTTCAGGTGTCACTTGCATCCCTCCCTTACTGTTTTGTGGTCATCACACAAATAAAAAGAGTGTAACCTGCCTGCCCTCAAGTACGGACAAACCAGGTTACACTCTCCTGTCAAAGCGTGATAAACCCAATTGATACCGCAGGCTCTCTGACTGATGGCAACGGCCAAACACAGAAATGGACGGTTGTTCCGGACTCTCACCGGATCACCTTGCAATACCAATACGCAATATTCACTTGGTGTGCGGACTGTGACGGCCGGGCAATCTGTGACCAAGGAGGTGTCACAGCAGTCGTCACAGCAAAAAACTGCAGCAGCCCCGAAGGACCGCTGCAGCCGTTTTTCCGCAACAAAAAATCACAGGCTCCGTACTTGCAGACCCATGTGTTTCCCACATTTGAGCAGTTCTCCTGACTTGCGCATCCTAAGCTCTGCATAGCCTTCTCAGGTTTTCCCAATGACCGGCTTTCGCCTTCATGCAGAACCTCCACGCTTACAGTGGCGGTACCGTCCGGGATTTCCACCCGGTTATCTATTCTCCCAGGGAGCTGTTACCGCAACCCAGGCACTCAAATGGAATATTTACTTGCCCATATGATACACGATTGTGATGAAATTGTCAATCGAAAAAAGAAAAGACCATACATCGAAACGGACAATTCCTTCTGGGGTTGTTAGTTAGTATATAATATCCCTAACATGAACAAAAAATCCGAACCCGTTCCCGATTGGGAAGAAGTTCGGATTTTTCTTATATGGTGGACGATATAGGACTCGAACCTATGACCTTCCGCACGTCAAGCGGATGCTCTAGCCAGCTGAGCTAATCGTCCAAGCGCTTGAGTATTATAACGCGGAGGTGTGGATTTGTCAATAGTTTTTTTGACCTTTTTCAAAAAAATATTTCCCTGACTCAAAATGCTGATCCTTGCCTGATTTTTCGAAAAATAATCCGTTGCAAAGTGGATGGCGGTGAAATATGATAGCATCAAAATCGGTCTACATAAGTAGAGGAACCGAAAAGGAGGTGGCGTATGGCGGATATTATTGAGCTTCTGGAGCGTCGGGATGAAGAAGCGCTGGTTTTGCTTCGGGAGAAGTATTCGGATTACTGCTACAGTATTCTTTACCGCATCCTTCGGGATCATGAGCGGACGGAGGAGGCACTCAGTGATGTCTGGCTTAGCATCTGGAACAGCATCCCACCGGCAAGACCTGCCCGGCTTCGGGCATACCTTGCCAAAATCGCCAGAAATACCGCCTTGCATTATCTGGAGCATGACAATGCCCGGAAGCGCTCAGGGGTAACAGTTTTGCTGGACGAGCTTCAGGAGTGTATCCCCGACCCACGCTGGGAGGGAGAACGGGAACTAAAAGAATTGCTGGAGGAATTCCTCAGGGAACAGCCTTTGGAGCAGCGGAAGCTGTTTCTGCGCCGCTATTGGTACGGGGAAACCATCGACGAGCTTTCACAAGCCTTTGGTTATTCTCCCAGCCGGGTGACGGGAATGCTGTTCCGCACCCGAAAAAGACTGGAAAAATACTTGCAAAAGGAGGGCTATACGGTATGAACGGGCAGGAACTGTTTCAAACGCTTACGGACATTGACGATGGGCTGATACTGGAAGCTGAGGAAGCACCGCCCCGGCAGAAGCCCTTCCGTGGTCTGCTTCGTTATGCCGCCGCAGCATGCCTGGCGCTGGTGGTGGTATTTACGGCGATTTTCGCCACCAATGCGCTGAACATGGAGCCACGGCTGCGCTACACCGTGCGTTATCGGGAGCGCTACGTTACCTATCTGATGAAGGTGACCGCGGTGCAGTGGGGGAGTATGCCGGAGTATACACCGGATTGGCTGCCCGGCCGTTATGTTCCGGTCAGGGAGTATCGGCAGGATCGAACCCGGGATGTGACCTACCAAAGCAGTGTGGATGAGGGGGAATACCTGTGGTTTCACTATCGGCACATCACCGAAAACACCACCCATAAACTCGCGGATTTACCTCTGGGAAGCTACGAAACCTGGGATGTGGACATCGGCGGAAAGCCCGGTGCTGTTTACCGTTTTACCGATGGACGAACGGGCGGCTATCTGATTTGGATGGATGAGGAAAGCTGCACCATGCTGATGCTGAGTTTTCGACATGAGGATATTGATGAGATGCTGCGGATTGCCCGCAGCGTAAGAAAGGAAACGAAATGAAGAAATTACTACCGATGATTTTAGTGATGACGTTACTGCTGCTGGGGTGTGGGAAAAAACCTGCGGAGCATACGCCGATACTCGAAACCGGCTCTCAGTATGCATGGAAAGCCGGGGAAAGCCCGGTAAGCCCCCGACGGATCGGACTGGTACGGCAGGGTGTGGAGTACCCCTCCCATGCGGTCAGCGAGACCGGCTCTTACTATATTTATTCCCACCGTTGGATTCTGGGTCAGACACCTCCCAGTCCGTGGATTGTGTATGTGGATCATGACTCGGACACCGTTATCAAACTCTGCGGTCGTCCGGACTGCACTCACCTGACCACGGACTGCAATGCCTTCGTGGACGGCGCTCAGTTTCTGGGATATGACGCAGGTCATCTTTATGTCAGCACTATGTCATGGGATAACGATTACGTCGATCCAGTTACCGGTCAAAAGACCCCGATCGCGGTGTTTCGTCTGTACCGCATGGAGCCGGACGGCACCGGGCGGACGGAGGTTCTGGATTACGATGCCTTTGCCGAGGAACGGGGTGGTTTGTTCGAACCCGGCAGCGAGAATCTTACCGGAGGCTACTGCTTCTTCACCGTAAAATATCTGAACGTTGCCCAACCGGAGCTGACCCGTTACGAATACTACTACTATAAGCTGGACGGCTCCATGGGAGAACCCCGTTTGTATTCCCATCCGGGATATATCCGCTACCAATGCGGCGATTGGTTTATCAACGTGGATAACGGCTCCCGGGAGAACAGCTACAGCTACAGCGCATGGACTCCGGAAGGGGACAGTCTGCAATTCCTTTTGGAGCAAGACGGGATTCCCGGATGGTTCGGGGATACTCAGGCATGGTATTTCCGGGATGGTATTGTTTACTGCCAGACTTATGGGGAAACCGAGCCGCAGGTGATGCTGGATACCGGACTGAAGGGGGAATACGTCGCCGACTTTTTCGAAGACTGCATCGTGGTCATGGAGATGGACCTCAATCAGGTGACAGACCGCAATCTGTATATCTATAACTGGGCATATGAGCTGGTGGAAACGGTGCCGCTGGACTATGAATTTGACGCGTGGGCGGTAGGCTTTCTGCTCATCGGAGAAACGGCGGACAGATTGATTTTGACTGATGACACCTCCTACCGTCTGCCCGCCTATTACATCGACAAAGCCGAATTGGGAACGGGAGCGGTGACCCTTCATAAATACCATCTGGTGGATATGGAGGATGCGGAAAAACGAAAGCAGGAAGAAATGGAAGATCAGGAATGGTTTGAAAACGGCTAAGGAGGTGTGCTATGGAGCTTCGGATGGATAGCCTGACCAAATGCTACGGCAATAAGACAGCCCTGAATGGGTTTACCTATACCTTCACTCCGGGCATTTACGGTATACTGGGTGCCAACGGTGCAGGGAAAAGCACGCTGATGAACCTGATTACCGATAATGTCAAACGAACCTCCGGAGAAATTCTGTGGGAGGGGACGGATATCCTGAAGCAGGGAAAAACCTTCCGACGGCTGCTTGGCTATATGCCCCAGCAGCAGGGGATGTACCCTGATTTCTCCGCCCGTGGTTTTCTGCGGTATATGGCGCAGATCAAGGAGCTGCCCCGAAAGCAATCCCGAGTTCAGATTGAGGAACTTCTGGTACTGGTAAATCTGAAGCAGGATGCCCACAAAAAACTGGGTGGCTACTCCGGTGGAATGCGACAACGGGTGCTTCTGGCGCAGGCGTTGCTGGGAGAGCCGAAAATTCTTATTCTGGACGAACCAACCGCCGGTCTGGACCCGAAAGAGCGGCTTCGGCTGCGGCAGTATATCGGGGAACTGGCACGGGATCGGATTGTGTTTTTGACCACCCATATTGTGTCCGATGTGGAGTCCATCGACGGGGATGTGCTGCTGATGAAACACGGAGAGCTGATTGCCCACGGAAGTCCGGAGGAGCTGATGAGCCGCACCGCGGCGGCAGATCTGGAGGGAGTCTATATGGCATACCTCGGGGGTGAGTAAATGGAAGCCGAACGTGTTCTTGGGAGCAAAATCTTTTCGGCTGGGCTGTTGGCACTGGTGCTGATCAGTTTGTTCTTTTGCCTTTACCGACTGAAGGGGGATACCGGTGACCTGAAGACATACACCGGGCAGTACCACCGGGCGGTTTCTGAGCTGCAAGCCATGTCCCCGGAGGCGGCGCTGGCATATTGCGAAGAGGAAATTGCCGCCATAACCCAAGCCCAAATGCAGGGAAAATGGGAGGAAACAGAACATCGGCGGCTGCTGTATCAGGAGCTGAGGAGCAGTTATTCCTACCTTTTGGATTATGATGACTACCTTCGCCGTATCCGAACCGATGCCAGGAAGCTGCAAGGGGTCAGTCTGTTTTCTGATCCCGATAGCCCTGCCTACAAAAATACGGTCAAGACTGCCTCGGATTTTGCCGCTATGGAGGGAGTTTCGGTGACACCGGGACATGACCGGGCGGTGACGGAATTCTTTTCTGACCGATGGGGAGATTACAGCATTCTGATTCTCATGGGTCTGGTCTGCGCCCTGCTTCTTGCGGAGCGGAAAGAGGGGTTGTGGTCTTTGGTTCATGCCGCTCCCGGAGGCCGCAGGGGGCTGGCATTACGGCGGATTGGGATTCTTTTTGCGGCATCATGGCTGGGAACGGTGGCAATTCTGGGAAGCAAAATTCTGCTGTGCGGCGGATTGTTCCACGGGTTGGGGGAATGGGGGCGTACCCTCCAATCCATCCCCATGTTCCAAAATGTCCCCACACCAATGACCGTGGGAGAGTTTTGGCTTCTGTACCTTGCCGTGAAGGCAATGGGTACATTCTGGATTTCTCTGGTGCTGTGGTCATTGCTCAGCGCCGTTGCCAATCCCGCACTGGCGCTGGGAGCGTCGGGGATTGCTCTGGCAGGGGAGTATGCCCTGACCTTTCTGCCCTCCGGTTCCCGGTTGGTGATGCTGCGTTATGTAAACCTATTCAGCTATGTGGATTACTGCAAGGTGTTCCCCCGGTATTTGAACCTGCCGGTGCTGGGTACTTTGATTTCCGGCAATGATTTGGTATTGTGGATGCTTATTCCGTTGTGCATCCTGTTTTCCGGGGTGGTACTTTGGATTGCGGAAACGAAAAAACCCATATCCGCTCCCAATCCCTTGCTGTCCATTCCTCTGGCAATGGGAAAACGCTGGAACTACGCACTTGCCGGGGGAGGGGAGTTATGTAAACTTCTCATCAAGCGCAGGGGCATCCTGCTTCTGATGCTGTTGGGGGTACTGGTATGGAAGGCAGACCCACCCCCCAGACCGGAAATCCCGTGGGATCCGTATATCCGGTATTATCAGGAAGTCTACACCGGAGAGGTGACTATGGAAACTCTGCAAACCATAGAAACGGCAATGTCCGAGGCTGTGGATGACAATCATGCCATGGGGCTTTCGCTGGTGCTTTCTCAGGCAAGGGAGCTGCCAAAGGGAGGGTGGCTTTTGCCTTCCGCACCCTATGA
This sequence comes from Oscillospiraceae bacterium, assembly GCA_017473455.1. Taxonomy (GTDB): domain Bacteria; phylum Bacillota; class Clostridia; order Oscillospirales; family Oscillospiraceae; genus Faecousia. Next base: position 751 of record JAFULI010000030.1, on the reverse strand, counting down.
TGCGGTGTTCAGCAATAATCTTGGTAATTACCACCGGAGTACAGCGCTGCTGGCATTGCTGTTTTTGGTGCTGCTGCTGGCAAGCGTGGCTTCTCAGGAAAGACAGTTTGATATGATGCCGCTTCTGCGATGCACCTCAGGGGGGAGAAAAAAGCTGTTTGGGAAGAAACAATGCCTGATATTTGGAATATCCGCGGCGGTATGGCTGTTGGTATACGGCGGTGAAATGATCAAAACTGTGGATACCTACGGAGCCTTTCGGGGATTGCAAGCCCCTGCATTCAGTATCCTGCCGATTGAATGGACAATGCCGCTGTGGACAGTTTTGGGGCTGTACTATGTTTGGAAGCTCATGGTGCTGATTGCGGCAGGGGAGCTGTGTTATTTGCTGTCGTCCTGCTGTAAACGTAATCGGGATGCCCTTCTGCTGTGTACCGTCACCCTGATCCTCCCGGCGGCCCTCGCTGCCGTCGGCTCAGCAGTGGGAGAATATTTGTCCCTGCTGCTTCCACTAAGCGCAGTAGAGCTGCCAATGGGAATCCACGGTACTTGGTAAACACAATTACCAAACGGCGGCTACACCGATAAATTGTTGTTTGAAGTTCGATTGCGCATACGCCACTTGCCTCTCCCTTTGGGAGAGGTGCCCCCGAAGGGGGCGGAGAGGGCATCGTGGTTTTCTTAAAGAAAATCACATCGCCGCAGGCGATAACGACACATTTTCCTGAAAATCATAAAAATTCTAACATTT
>JAFULI010000029.1 GCA_017473455.1 Oscillospiraceae bacterium | reverse complement strand
AAATGTGTCGTTATCGCCTGCGGCGATGTGATTTTCTTTAAGAAAATCACGATGCCCTCTCCGCCCCCTTCGGGGGCACCTCTCCCATAGGGAGAGGCAAGTGACATATGCGTAATTGAACTTCAAACAACAATTTATCCTACAGCAAATTAGCCCAACTCAGGGCATGATTTTCTGACAGTGCAGTCAGGCATTCACTCAGGGCGGCGCACAGCAGAGCATGGTTGATTTCATCCCCACGGGTGCGGCAGACCTCCATTTGGGCAAAGAGGGCATCGATCTCATCCACATCCGTGTGGTCTGCCATGGTGGCAGTAAAAAGAAAATACCGTTCCCACTGCCGCTGCACCTGCTGTGAGGTATCAAATGCCTGACGGGAATCCGTCCGGTAAGCTGCCTGATGAAGCTGACGTGCCATATCCCCGTGGATGGCATCCGCGGCAAACATCGACCAAACCCCAACCGCAATCAGCGCCGCCAGTACCCCAAATCCCAGCCAAATTCGTTTCATGCGTCCTCCTTCGGAGCGAAATACTCATTGCCATCGCCATCCACCGTAAGCAGAAAGGTGCTTTGAACGGTGGCGCTGTGACGGTTCAATACCTTTTGCACCCATGCTTCGTCCTTTTGGGCATGGGGCAAATTGTTGCTCAGCAGATGCCCGTCCTCGATGACCGTTACGGGAAAGGACTGCTTTGCCGCCTTCACGCCTGCCTCTTTTGCGCTGGCAGGACGGTCACCGGGGTACAAAAACACCGACAAATCTCCGCTGGTTTCCAAAATGGCATACTGCACCGTGGACAAATCCAGCACATCCTTCAGCCGCAGATGACCGGTCAGCTCGTCGGCAGTAATTCGGGTTTTGCGGAGATTTTGCTGCAGGATCTTTCCGTCCTCAATTAAAATCACCGGCTTGCCGCACAGCAGCCGCCGCAGTCTTACGGAGGCATAGGACAAAGCGGAAAGCACCAGCTCCACCCCCAGCACCGTCAAAATGGGAACCACTCCGGAAAACAGAGGGATTCCCTCATCCTGCATGGGGATGGATGCCAGATTGGCAACCAGCATGGTCACTACAAATTCCGCAGGCTCCATCTGCCCCACCTGCCGCTTTCCCATAAGCCGCACACAGATAATCAAAACCAGATATAAAATCGCCGTCCGCACATAAGACAAAAGCAAACCCCAACACCTCAAGCCTATCTTGCCCCAAAAACGGAAAATAAAACAAAAAAGCCCACCTCTTCGCAAAGAGATGGGCAAAGGATTGCTGTAAAATTGTTTACGGGACCTCATGTCATAACAGGATGACAGGCAATCACAGCAACGTGATAACGCCTTTCAGCCTTCCACCGCCATGAGTTTGTCAATGCGGCGCTGATGACGGGGTTCGTTGGAGAATTCGGTTTCCAGCCAGGTGTCGGCAATTTCCAGAGCCAGAAGCTGACCCACCACACCGGCACCGATTGCCATCATGTTGGTATCGTTGTGCTCACGGGTCAGACGGGCGGACATCACATCGCTGAGCAGAGCGCAGCGGATGCCCTTGACCTTGTTGGCAGTGATGGAAACACCGATGCCCGTAGTGCAAAGGACGATGCCGCGGTCACATTCTCCGCAGGCAACTGCTTTCGCGGCAGCTTCGGCAAATTCGGGATAGTCGCAGGAGTCCGGCGTGTAAGTACCGAAATCCTTCACTTCATATCCCTGCTTGGTCAGGTGTGCCACCAGAACATTCTTCAGCTCCAGTGCGCCGTGGTCACAGCCAATGGCAATCTTCATATCTTTCTCCTCCTAAATAACATACCCACCGTTGACACTCAGAACGTGTCCGGTGATAAATTCCGCATCTGCCAGATAGGCCATGGCGTTTGCCACGTCCATCGGCGTGCCGTTGCGTCCCACGGGGGTTTCCTCTCCCATGGAAGCTAGAATTTCCGGCGCTACATCGGCGCACATATCCGTCAGGATCACCCCCGGTGCTACGCAGTTGACCCGAATACCGCTGGGGCCAAGCTCCTGCGCAAGGGCTTTGCTCAACGCAATCACCGCACCCTTGGTGGCAGAGTAGGCAGCTTCGCAGGATGCCCCCACCTGACCCCACATGGAGCTGACGGTAATCACGCACCCGTGGTGCTTTTTCAAAAAGGCAGGCATAGCGGCATTGACACAGTGGTAAATGCCCTTGACATTGACATCAAACAGCCTGTCCCAGTCTTCCTCTGGAAGCATACTCATAAGGCCCGTGCGGCAGATACCGGCATTGCAAATCAGAATATCCACATCCGGAATTTGCCGAAAGGCAGCTCTGACCTGCTCCCCATTGGAAACGTCACAGCAAATCCCCACCGCCCCGGTGTCTTCGGCTACCGCCGCGGCAGCTTCGTGTTCCTTTTCATACAGAAAGAACACCCGATCCCCCCGGGCGGCAAACAGCTCCACCGCCGCTTTTCCAATTCCACGGGAGCCTCCGGTAATCACGACATATTTCATAGCATTTTCCTCAAAAACGGGCTGCTGAGCAGCCCGTTTTCATTATCTTCTTCTGCTCTTCGTCCGGTGGTCGGAATACTGCCGGATGGAGGAGATTTTGCTGTCGGACTCGGACATGAATGCCTTCAGCTTTTCCTCGAAAAGCTGGTCGGCTGTCTTGGGAGCCGGAGGCGGCACGGGTGCCCGGGAAGGACGGCTGGTCTGCTGACTGCTGCGGTTGGGGGTGCTTCTGGGAGCGGACTCCCGCTGAGGCTTCGGCTCCAGCCGCTTGATGGAAAGGTTGATTTTTCCGTTCTCCGTGCCAATGACCATCACCTTGACCTCCTGCCCCTCGGTGAGGTGCTGGCGGATATCGCTGACGTAAGCATTGGCTACCTCAGAGATATGTACCATGCCGGTCTTGTTATCGGGCAGGGCAATGAATGCTCCGAAGTTGGTGATGGTTTTGACTTTGCCTTCTAAGATGGCTCCAACGGTTAATTCCATAAATTGTTTTACTTCCTCCATAAACCGACTGTTGCTCAGTCGAAATGATAAATAGTGGTATCCGGGTCAACCATACCCTGCTGCTGGGCAGCCTGAATGAAGCCCTCATCCGTATCCTGAAGCTGGTTCATCTGCTCAAGGCGAGTGTTTTCCTGCTGAAGTCCCAGAGCGTCCTGCTTCAGAGCCTGCGCCTTGTCCTGACTTGCGCCGATGGCGCAGTGCAGAGCGATGAGTGTCACCGTCGATACCACAATGACTCCTAACAGCGCCACCTTGGTCAAGGTCTTGCCGGGGCGATATACCAGTTTGAAATCGGGTCGCTTTTTCATGGGGGTATCCTCCGGTAGGTATTTGGTCACGGTACTGACCATTCCATTTTATTGTACCCCATTTTTTCGGATATGCAAATAGTTTTTTTGAAAATTTGCGTATTTTTTGAAAAATTTTTTGTAACGGCAGGGTCAAAAAGGCAAATATGGCACCAACTCCCTGCCAAAACCACCGAAACAACGGACGAAACAGCCGCCCCAGCGTTCCCAGCCACAAAAGCGCTCCCAAAGGCAGCGCCGCGGTGATATCCACACGGATGTCCCCAAGGCACACCCCGAAGCTCAGATACACCCACGCAAGAAAGGCACACACCACAAAAATCAGATCCGCAGGGGCATTTCGCTTTTTCCGCAGGGGACGCAGAAAATCGTAGCAAACCCCCAACCCGACCCCCAGAGCCAGTCCCCAGAGAAACCGCAGGGCGGACTCTCCCGGTGTTATCATCCCAACAGCCGTTTGATCCAACCCCCGGTGCGCTTTGGCTCTTCGTAGCTCAGGGCGGATACCGTCCCGGCAATCTCCACCTGCCCCTGCTCCGGGGAGAGGGTCTTGAGCTGCAAATCCCGACCCTGAACCAGCAGCGTCCCCAATGCCGTCTTCATCACCACCGAGTCCTCCTCAAAGCTGACCACCTCCGAGACCCCGGTCATGGTCAGCTTCTTTCGCTCACTCAAAGTCACCCGATGGGGTAACCCTGCCTGCACATCCCCCATAACCATCCCTCCTGTTCTGAAGTAAGCCTATGCCACAACCCCTGCCGATATGAATTTTTAGAAATACCCCTAAAAGGGTACTTGACAAAACGAAATTTATCCTATATAATACCCTTAGTTAGGAAATACGCTATCCGTTTAGCGGAAGCGATACGCCCCAAAAGCACACGGTAAATTGGTGTTTGAAGTTCAATTACGCATATGTCACTTGCCTCTCCCTATGGGAGAGGTGCCCCCGAAGGGGGCGGAGAGGGCATCGGGGCTGTATAATAAGTCCCAAAATAAAAGCGGTGAGCTTCGGAAATGAGGCTCACCGTCTTTTTATGCTCTATTTTGTCGCTGTGGATAACCTGTAGAGCAAAATTGAGCGCACGAACTACACCTTCTCAAAATCATCGTTTTGAGAAGTGCTATTCCCATCCGCTTACGCTGCTTTTT
>JAFULI010000028.1 GCA_017473455.1 Oscillospiraceae bacterium | reverse complement strand
CGATGATTTTGAGAAGGTGTAGTTCGTGCGCTCAATTTTGCTCTACAGGTTATCCACAGCGACAAAATAGAACAAAAAAAGACGGTGAGCCTCATTTCCGAAGCTCACCGCTTTTATTTTGGGACTTATTATACAGCCCCAAAATTCAGATTATCGATACAGAGGGAACTTTTCGCAGATATCTGCAACAGTGGCACGCAACTCAGCCTGAGTGCCTTCAAAATCACGGGCAGTCAGGGCAATGCAGTGAGCAATCCGCTTCATCTCTTCCTCGCCCAAACCACGGGTGGTCACAGCAGCAGTACCAATCCGGACACCGCTGGTAACAGCGGGCTTCTCAGGATCATTGGGGATGGCATTCTTATTCAAGGTGATGTGGTTGGCATCACAACGGGTCTGCAGTTCCTTGCCGGTGATGTTCATGGGACGCAGATCTGCCAGCATCAGGTGGTTATCGGTACCGCCGGTAACCAGATCAAAGCCCTCAGACAGCAGGGTTTCTGCCATAACCTTAGCATTGTGAACCACGTTCTGTGCATAGGTACGGAACTCGGGCTGCATAGCTTCCCGCAGGCAGACTGCCTTGGCAGCAATCACGTGCTCCAGAGGACCACCCTGAGTGCCGGGGAACACAGCGGAATTCAGCTTCTTGGCGAACTCTTCCTTGGCAAGGATCAAGCCGCCACGGGGACCACGGAGGGTCTTATGGGTGGTAGTGGTGACGATGTCCGCATAGGGCACGGGGCTCTGGTGAGCGCCACCGGCGACCAGACCGGCAATGTGAGCCATATCCACCATCAGGACCGCACCAACCTCATGGGCAATATCAGCAAAAATCTTGAAATCGATAGCTCTGGGGTAAGCGGACGCACCGGCAATAATCAGCTTAGGCTGGCACTGCTTTGCCATATCCCGAATCTGGTCATAATCAATCAGACCGGTATCATGGTTAACATCATAAGAGACAACATTGTAGTACTTGCCGGAAATGTTTGCAGGGCTGCCGTGGGACAGATGACCACCGTTCGCAAGGCTCATACCCATCATGGTATCGCCGGGCTGCAACAAAGCAAGCTGCACGGCAGCATTTGCCTGCGCACCGGAGTGAGGCTGCACGTTGGCAAACTCTGCGCCAAACAATGCCTTGGCACGCTCAATGCACAGTGCCTCAATTTCATCCACATACTGACAACCGCCGTAGTAACGCTTACCGGGCAGGCCCTCGGCATATTTATTGGTCAGAATAGAGCCCATAGCAGCAATCACTGCGGGAGAGGCGAAGTTTTCGGAAGCAATCAGCTCCAGACCGTCCTGCTGACGGGTCAGTTCCTGCGCCATAAAGACTGCCAGCTCAGGATCATAATTGGAAACAAAGCCAATGGAATCAATAGGTTTACCGTACATCATTTGTTCCTTCTTTCTCTTGTTTTACCAAATAAAAAGCAGCCCCCACACAATAAGAGGACTGCATAGTAAGCCCGGGACAGCCCTGACTTTTGCATACTTCTCCGTCCGTTTGCCTGAGAGATTCAGCGTTCCGCCTTGCACCTTCGGCACACAATTTAATGTGTTCTCCAGAGAGTCCTCTGCTTCCGGTCTTATCCTCATAAAAAGAATACCTGAGACTGTTAATCCTTCGGTGGGCAACCGCCGCTTTCCCGGGAAGCTTCATAGGGTATTTGGTTTTCTGTATCCTAGTATATACGTTTTTTCTAAAAAGTCAACCTTTCCTTTTAGTTTTGGAGGAATGTACAGCATTCTTACATTTCTCTGCGGGATTCTGTGTAATTTTCCGGTATCGCTTTGGGGAATACCTCTTTCGGCACCATACACCTTTGATTGACAAAAGTTCACAAAACTGGTATAATTTTATCACATAATTTACAGCAAAAAGGAGAGTGCGCCATGAACTGTACCAACTGCGGCAACCCCAGCGAGGATGGCTCCGGTCTGTGCGCCCAATGCATCGCAGCTACACCTGACAAGAAAACTTTTTCTTCCCTATTTAGGCGAATCCAGGTCTGGTTTGTGATTTGGAAACCCTATTTGAAAAACCCAAAAGTCCTGATTACTTTAGGAATCCCTTTGATAATTTTAGTAGCAGTCATCGTTCTGTGGGCTGTTGCGGGGAGAGGGAACGGGTTCATCGAATACCGGCAGAATATCGAAATCGTCGACCTTGGGGATGATATTCACATTCTTGTGGATGACAAACTCACATCCGATATAATCTACGATCGGGATTCCGATGCCATCCAAAACAGTCTGGACGGCAGTATCTGTGCTTTCCTTACAGACAAAAAGGAACTGTACATTGTAAACGGTCAGCATCTGAAGCAGATTGCCGAGGATGTAATATACTACGAGCTTAGCGCCGGCGGCACCGGGCTTGCCTATGCAGTCAAAGAAGATTCCCTTTACTCCCTGACCTTATACAACATAGAAAAAGCCGAAGGTATCCATCTGACTAATGAAATGTGCTCTCTTGATTTTTCTGTTTCTCCGGACGGTCTTTCCGCTGCCTATTATGAGAGCAGGAATAACAACGAGGTTTTGATATACAGCAACGGAGATAAGACTGTTCCCGTTACCTACGACAATTCCGATTTGGTGGGCTTGTCCGATAAGGGAAAGTATATCTACGCCATTTGTAAGGACGATGGCGGTGAACTTCGACTGTACAGCTTCAACACCCGTGGCAAGCGAAACAAACTGGGTGAAGTTACCACCAGCAGCATCAAGTTCAACGATGACCATACCCAGATCATGTTTTACAATAACGGGAAGTCCTATATTTCCGTCAAAGGAAAAGAGGGCATCAAAGCCTCTGCCAATGCTTTATATCTGGTAACTGTGCCAAATAGCCGCAGTGCTTCGGATAACAACGCAATCACCTACCCTGTCAGCTCTCTGTTTGACCATGTTTATACCTGCTCCGACGGTGTACACACCAGTGCATGGCTCATCCAAAAGAACCCCAACCGCAGTGAACTTTTGGTTTCCGATGTTTCCGGCTGCACACTGGATGCATCCGCACGATATCTTTATTATATCTACGACAACGATGAACTCCGTTGGGTCAAAATCAGCGACGGGGCTTCCGCCTCCGACCGTTACCACTCCGTTGCCAAGAACGTAGATAACTATGTGCTCACCGGAAACCGCAGACGGGTATACTACATTAATAACCGTGTGCTCTACAGCTGCAACGGAAAGAAGGGCGGCAATGACCGGGGTTTGACGGACAAAGAGTTGGGCTACAGCTTATGTCTGAACCGAAACGATGTTGCTTTCTTCGTAATGGACGGGAATTTATATTCTTGTGGAAACGGAAAGAAAATCAACATGGTACTCAGCGGCGTGGAATCCGTATTCCAATCCGCAAACGGTACCGTCTATGCTTATGCGGACGGGAGCTTCTACAGTTCCTTCCGTTCAGGAAAGTTGAACGAAATTCTGCAATACGATTAATAACAGGAGGCGAATGCTATGAAAACAAAAATCATTACCATCAGTCGTGAATTTGGTAGCGGCGGACGCACTATCGGTCGTGAAGTCGCCAATCGGCTGGGAATTCCCTTCTACGATAAAGAGCTTGTAGAGCAGGTAGCGCTGGAATCCGGTTTTGCCCCGCAGTTTGTAGAGGAACACGGCGAACACGCACCCAACAAAAGCCGCTTGTCCTACGCTTTCTCTCAGCAAGGCGTCCCCGGTTTTATGAACGGAATGTCCACAGCGGATTTTCTGTGGAGCGTGCAATGCAATGTCATAATGCAACTGGCTGACAAAGGGCCGTGTGTCATTGTGGGCAGAAATGCGGATTACATTCTGAAAGACCGGAGCGACTGTCTGAACGTGTTTATCCATGCGGATATGGATTTCCGGGCTGACAGAATTGTTCGGCTTTACGGCGAATCCGAAAAGAGTCCGGAAACCCGGCTGCAGGAAAAAGATAAGCGCCGCAGAATCAACTATCAGCACTACACCGGTCAGGAGTGGGGATTGGCTTCCAATTACGACATATGCCTGAACAGCGCCACGTTGGGGATCGATACCTGCGTAGAGATGATCCTGAGCTTACTCAAATAAGATATGAAAAACCGCATCCGGTGGATGCGGTTTTTTGTTAAACTGAAGCAGGTTCTTCCTGCCTGGAATGAATGTGGATACTGACACCGTTGACTTCCACATCCTCCTCGGCACTGATGAGAATGTATTTTACGCCGCCAATCACTCTGGTTTCAATAAGGTCGGTTCTGTCCGGCGCAACCTTAATGGATACATCCGGAGTTCTGACCTCGAAACGTTTGTTATCGATAATGTTTTTGGGATGGAGGGCGGCTTCATATCCAAAGGCTTCATCGTACTGGATGCTGAATTTTGCCACCCGATCCTCAGATACGCCGCAGGAAGTCAGCACCTCCGCAACCTCAGCTTTGCCGATCATCAGAGGTTCCGGAATTTTACTCTCCTTATGCAGCTCAATGCGCTGGCAGAGCTGTTCGTGTACGGTTTGAACCACATCCATATCGCATTGATCGTCCAAAGTAGTGGAAAGCAGCGCTTCGAAGGACTTCTTCTGCTCCGCCGCAGGACGGGGTATGGGGGCATTGAACACCGATTCCACAAAACCCTCGTGGTTTTCCTTGGGGCTATGGGTATAGTACAGAGCATTATAAATGTTGGTTGCCCGATTATCGAATGCCGGGAACAAAAAGCCCAGTTCCGGGGCGGCTACCACATTCATCATGCCGCCATCGTGGAACTCCTTCGACTCCGGAATATAGTGCAGATTTGCCTTTGTCTGCTTTACCGGACAGATGGTGCACAGCAGGTAGGTGTAGGTTTCTTCCGATGCATCCGCCTGATGGCTATCGTCCTTGCTCTTAAAGGGAACATCATAGGCATCACAGCCAATGAGAATCAAATAGGCACTGTCAAGGTTCACGCTTTGGACAATCTTCTGATAGAATTCTTCCAACGCCTCTTCATCTTTCAAACGGGAGGCACGGAGTGTCATCAGCAGCTTATGCTCAGGACTATCCGCTACCTGAGAAGTTTTGAAGGTAATATCAATCAGGTTCTTACCGATGGTGCCGGACAGACTGCGGCGCAGAAGTCCAAAATATTTATCTGCTTCATTTTCCGGCATAATACCGGTGCTTTGCTGGAAACGGGAGATAATCTCCTTGTTATCATTGACATAGCAGCCGTAAATGGCTGTCATGTTACTCCGGTCACGACGAACACGGCGGCGAATCTCGCCAATTTCTTTGGTATTCATGGATTTCCTCGCTATTAAGAATAATCATTCTCCGGTCAATCCCAGAGACACTTCCAATTCCGGATGAAGTATTCCACGCCGGAGTAGACGGTAGTGACCACAATCACAGCAATCACCGTCCAGCACAGCCACGCAACCGTAGGGAAAGACATGAGGACACACAGTCCAATCATGGAAGCGGCGGTCTTTACCTTTCCGCTCCAGCCTGCGGCAATGACCGTCCCCTTTCCCACCGCAACTAGACGAAGTCCGGTAACGGCAAATTCACGGGTCAGGACAATCATCAGTGCCCACGCAGGAACAATGCCCCACTCGCAGAACATAACCAGTGCGGCGATGGTCAAAAGCTTATCCGCAAGGGGGTCAAGGAACTTTCCGAAATCGCTGACCTGATTAAACTTTCGGGCAATCTGTCCGTCCACAAAATCCGTCAGGCTTGCTACGATAAAGGTTGCCAGTGCCAGCCACATCCAAATGCCGACACAGCCGCCGCTTAGATACATAAAAATCATGTAGACCGGGATAAAAGCCACCCGAATCAGGGTAATTTTGCTTGCAGTTGTCATTATTCTTCCTCCGAAATATAGCCGGACAGGTCGCCTTCCACCAAGCCGTCAATACAAACGGTTACAAAAGCGCCCTCGGAAATATCCTCATCTCCGGCAATCCAAACTCTGCCGTCGATATCCGGAGAGTCTGCGTAGGTACGTCCAAAGTATTGACCGAATTCTTCGTCATAGCCGTCTACCAGTACTTCCAAAGTTTTGCCGATGATAGCTTCGTTGTACTCGTCCATAATTCTGGACTGAATGGTTTCCACCATTGCGGCACGGGAAAGGGCAACTTCTCCATCGGGATAATCCATGGTTGCGGCAGGTGTTCCCTCCTCAGGGGAAAACGGGAATGCACCCACTCGCTCCAGCTTAAGTTCCTTCAGGAAATCGCACAGCTCAGCAAATTCTTCTTCACCCTCACCCGGAAGTCCGGTGATGACACTGGTACGCAGGATCAAGCCGGGAATCCGTTCCCGAAGCTTTGCAAACAAAGCGCGAAGGTAAGTACCATCTCCCCGACGGTTCATCAGGGAAAGAATTTTGCTGTTGCAATGTTGGATGGGAATATCAAGATACTTAACAATCTTCGGCTCTTGGGCAATCACGTCAATCAACTCGTCATCGATTTCGTCAGGATACAAATAGTGCACCCGAACCCAATGGAGCCCTTCAATCCGGCACAGCTTTCGCAGCAGTTCCGGCAGCAGCCGAAGGTGACCGGGAAGGTCTGTACCATATCGGCTGGTATCCTGCGCCACTACAATCAACTCTTTGACACCGCTATCCACCAGAAGACGGGCTTCATAGAGCACATCGTCCATCTGACGGCTGCGGAATTTGCCCCGCAGGTACGGAATCACACAATAGCTGCAGCGATTGTCACAGCCTTCGGCAATTTTAATATAGGCATAATGCTCCGGAGTCGTAACAATCCGTCCGATTTCTTCCTCAGGGGCATCAATAGAGCCGAAATCAAATACCGTATCCCCTGCCAGGAGTTTCTCAATGGCCGGCACAACCTGCGTATAGCTGCCGGTACCAAGAACGCCGTCCACCTCAGGCAGTTCATCCAGAATCATCTGCTGATACCGCTGGGACAAGCAGCCGGTAACCAGGATTTTCCCGATTACCCCCTCCGCCTTTAATTCTGCGCAAAAAAGGATATAGTCGATGGCTTCCGATTTTGCCGAATCAATAAAGCCGCAGGTGTTGATAATCACCACATCACAGCCCTCAACACCGCCGCTGACCTCATGCCCAGCCTCGCGGACACGATACATCATCCGTTCACAGTCAACCTGATTTTTGGCACAGCCAAGGGAGATAAATCCTATTTTAGCCATCGTAATCCTCCGGGAATTCATCATAATCTAATTGCATCAAAGCGCTGCGGATGTCCCCATAGGAATGTCCCCGACGAAGCAGGGCATCTATTGCCCGTTTACGAGTCTTTTCATCCGGGTTATTTCCCAGCCGCGCCCGAAGAAATTCCACCAGAACCTCCGTCTGATCGGGATAATCCGCCAAGGCTTCGTCCCAATATTGCTTAGGTATCCGCTTTTCGTACAATGCCTGCTTCGCTCTGGAAATGCCATAGCCTTTGGAAATACAGCGGCTGACAATCTGGGCTGCCGTCTGGCGGTCGTCCACCAGCTTCATCTCTTCCATCCAGCTCACTGCTTCCTCAGCCTGCACGGGGTCCTCCCCTTTTCGCACCAGCCGCTGACGCAGGTCATCCCGGGACACGCTGGATGCCGCTACAATACGAACAGCCCGCATCTTGGCAGACATCGCACCGGCATCACTACGGAGGCGCTGCAGCGCCTCCGCATCCATTTCATATCCGGGATACAAGCCATACTGCTCCACCGTTTGGCGGTAAAGGCGCATGGCTGTGCCGTTATCGAACCGGACAAGAAATTTTCCTGCCCGGTCCGGTTTTTCGGCTATAGACTCAATCCTCATCATCAAAATCGTCAGCGTCAACGGTCACGGGGCACTGCGCCGTTCTTACCGGAGGTTGGGTATCGCCCATGAGCTTGTACATACTTGCACGCACCTGTGCCTCCACTTCCTCGGCAATATCGGGGTTCGCCATCAGGAAAGTCTTAACACTTTCCTTACCCTGGCCAATTCGCTCATCCCCCATGGAGAACCAGCTTCCGCTCTTTTGAACAATGTCAAGCTGAACAGCGAGGTCTACCAGTTCGCCCCACTTGCTGATACCCTGACCGTAGTAAATGTCGAAAATTGCCTCACGGAAAGGAGGCGCAACCTTGTTCTTGACCACACGGACTCGGGTCTTGTTGCCGATGACGTTGCCGCCTTCCTTAATGGACTCCACACGGCGGACATCCAGACGGACAGAAGAGTAGAACTTCAGGGCATTACCGCCGGTGGTGGTCTCGGGGTTGCCATACATAACGCCAATCTTCATACGAAGCTGGTTGATGAAAATAACCACACAGTTGGTCTTGGAAATGGTACCTGCCAGCTTTCGCAAAGCCTGAGACATCAGACGTGCCTGCAAGCCGACAAAAGCATCACCCATTTCGCCCTCGATTTCCGCACGGGGAGTCAGGGCAGCTACAGAGTCCACAACTACCGCATCCACCGCACCGGAACGCACCAGAGCATCGGTGATTTCCAATGCCTGCTCACCGGTATCCGGCTGAGAGACCAGCATACTGTCAATATCGACACCCAGAGCAGCGGCATAAACGGGATCAAGCGCGTGCTCCGCATCCACAAAGGCAACCTCGCCGCCCATCTTTTGGGCTTCGGCAAGGATGTGAAGTGCAAGAGTAGTCTTACCGGAAGACTCAGGGCCGTAAATCTCAATAATCCGTCCCTTGGGTACACCGCCGATGCCCAGAGCAGCATCCAGTGCCAGAGAGCCGGTAGGAATGGCTTCAACGGTCATATCCGGACGGTCACCCAGGCGCATAACGGTGCCTTTACCAAAGTTCTTCTCCAACTGAGAAAGTGCAGTCTGGAGTGCTTTCTTCTTATCCGATGCCGGAGCAGGAGTTTCGTAAGATGTTTTTTTAGTAGCCATTGCGTTTATTCCTTTCGTCCATATTGGGCAAGAACCGCCCGTTCTCTATCGTTATAATCTTTTGTACGGTCCAAGACGGTGTAACCATGCTGCTCCAGCAGGGCGCACACCGCATCCCCCTGCCCCATGCCAAATTCAAAGCACAGATAGCCACCGGGCTTCAGTGCCGAAGAATAGTTTTGAATAATGGCACGGTAGAAATCCAGTCCATCCTCTCCACCGTGGAGTGCCAGATGGGGCTCATAGTCCTTGACACTTGCAGGCAGCTCTTCCATCTCAGCCGTGGTGATATAGGGCGGATTGGACACAATCATATCGAACTTTCCGAGGAACGCAGGTGCAGGCTTCAGGGCATCCGCCTGAACGCAGGACACACGGGCACTGAGTTTATGACGGGCAATGTTCTTCTTGGCAATCACCAGAGCATCCTTGGAAACGTCCGCCAGTGTAACCCGGGCATCCTTGACCCGGTTGGCAATCGCAAGTCCGATACAGCCGGAGCCGGTGCAAAGATCCATAATTCGGGGATCCTGATCCAGAAACAGTCCCTTCTTAATGGCAAGGGCAGTAACTGCGCAGGTATCATCTCTGGGGATCAGCACGCTATGGTCAACGTACAAATTCATGCCGTAGAAGTTCCACTCACCCAGCACATAGGCAAGCTGCTCCTGCGCCAAGATGCGACGGACAGCATCTTCCATTGCTTCGCAAATGGTTTCGCAGGCATATTTCTCCCGATCGTTGATAATCTCCTCCTGAGTTTTCCCGGAAACATAGCAAAGGAGGTTTCTTGCCAGCAGGCTTGCCGTCTGCTGATCCTCAATTTCCATAAAAGCACGACGGGCTTCCAGATAGAGCTGAGAAAATTTCTTTACCAAAGGTCTGCCCCCTCTTTCTCCGGTAGTACCGCTTCCACAGCGGCAATACCGACTTCAATCATGCTGTCATCAGGCTCCTGCGTAGAGAAGTTCTGGAACCACATTCCCGGTGCGGTCAAAATTCGTGTGAACCAATTGTCATATCTGCCCACAAGGCGATTGATTTCGTAGGCAATCGCAACTACCAAAGGAATCATGATGAGCTTAAAGGCAATCATAATCACCCGGTACAGGACTGTACCCTCCATAGCAGCCAGCGCCGGAACCGCAGCCAGCAAAGCGGAAGATGCCACGGAAAACACCAGAATGGACAGTACCATTACTACCAGCAGGAAACTGGTACCGCAGCGGGGGTGCAGGCGGGTCATTTGGCGGACATTTTCCACAGTCAGCGGAAGTCCCGCCTCGTAGCAGCGAATGGTCTTATGCTCCGCACCGTGGTAAGCAAACACCCGCTTCATTTCTTTCATCTGCGATACCAGCAGCATATAGCCACCGAAAAGCAGCACCCGGATGACACCCTCAACCAGGTTCTGCAGCAAACTTCCGGGGATCAGAGGATCCAGAAGTCCTCCGATAATCATGGGCAGCAGGAAGAACAGAGCCACCGAGAAGCACAGCCCAAAAGCAACCGCAATGCCGATGATTACCTTCTGGAACTTTTCACTGCCCAGCTTTTCTTCCAGCCATTTATCAAATTTAGATGGTTCTTCCTGCATTTCTTCCGGTGCCAAATCCGCAGACTGCATCAGCGCCTTGACACCGGTAACCTGAGCGTCAAAGAAACCCAGAACACCCCGAATCAGAGGCCAGGTTGCCACCGTGCCTTTGGGATGCACCTTACGGGGCTTGACATCTACCCGAATACCGTCCTTTCCCCGAATGGCAATGGCATCCTTATCCGGGCCACGCATCATGATACCTTCGATCAGCGCCTGACCGCCAATCATAGTCTTAAATTTTTCGGCGCAGGGTTGTTTTGTCTTTGCCATAATGATCCTTTCCTTACTGAGCAGCAGGCAGTCTGACCGTGACCAATGTACCGCCGCCGCTGGCATTGGACAGCTCCAGAGTGCCGCCATGAAGCTCCACAATTTCGTCGCATACCGCAAGACCGATACCGGAGCCTCTGGCTTTCGAGCTGCCTTTATAGAATTTCTTTTTCACCAGAGGAATCTCATCCTCGGGAATGCCGGGGCCATAGTCCCGAATGCGGACGACCACATCTCCACCCTCCGCATGAATGGAGGCTTCAATCCGCTTGCCTTCACCGCCGTGCTTGGCGGCATTATCCAATATATTCAGAAACACCTGACGCATCCGCTTGGGGTCGCAGGGGATCTCAGGAATATCATCATCATTGTCTAAGTAGTCCAGCGTAATGCCGTCCTGCTTCAGACGGCTGCCGTACATATAGACCGTATCTTCAAATTCACCGCGGATATCCGTGGTTTCCACGTTCAGAGTAAATCTTCCGTCCTGAATTTTGGTGAAGTCCAGAAGCTCTACCACCATTTCCGTCAACCGTTTGGTCTCGCCCAGAATGATTTTCATTCCCCGTCGGGTCTGGTCATCCAAGGTGTCGTCAGCCAGGAGGGTTTCGCTCCATCCGGTAATGGCAGTAAGCGGAGTCCGAAGCTCATGGGACAAAGAAGAGATAAACTCTGTCTGCATTTTTTCATTCTGATTGATTTTCACAGAAAGCTCGTTAATGGTTTGTGCCAGCTCTCCGATTTCATCATCATACTTGGTGACTATCTGGATACCGTAGCTTCCGTTGGCAATCCGCTTGGCTTTCTCGGTAATTTCTGCCACGGGATTGACGATTGAGCGGACAAAATAGCCACTGCTCAGCAGCATAACCACAATCACCGCAATCAGCGCAGCCGTAGCAATCAGTGCCACACGAAGAACCTGCATATCCATCTTTCGTGTGGACGTAACGTAACGCAGAACACCAATAACCTCACCGTTGCTGTATATCATAGGACTGGAAACCGCAATAATCCGCTCACGGGTGGATGGGTCACGTCCCATAAAGGCGGCAATTCCACGGGTGCTGACCGCATCGGTAATATCCGACGTTGCCGGTGACTCCCCTGCCCAATGACCGGAAGAAGACACAACCAAACGTCCCTCCGCATTGATAAATTGCAGCTCCAGATTATTCCGATCCTCAAAAGTCTGGGCATAGGTGATGCAGGAACGGTAAAAATCGTTATAGTTCTGGTTCAGATATTCGGCAAAAAAGTCCGCTGTTTCCTCCGCACGGTTTCGCAAATCCGAATTCATATTGGAGTAGTAATATGCCGAGAAGGAGGCTGTTACCGCCAGAACGCACAAAATTCCAAGGGCGCAGACAACAGTTACGGTATTCAGAAGCCATCGTTTCCGAAGGCCGCCGATTTTTTGCATAGGCTTAATCCCCTTTTTGGTCAGCTTCCCCACTTATAGCCGTAGCCCCAAACGGTAGTCACATAGACCGGCAGGTTCGGGTTGTCTTCCAGCTTGATGCGAAGACGGCGGATATTGACATCCACAATTTTCAAATCCCCTTCGTACTCTCTGCCCCATACCGCGGAAAGGATTTCCTCCCGGGACAAGGCTCTTCCGGGGTTTTGCATAAACAGCTTAACAATGGCATACTCCACCTGAGTCAGGCGAATCCGGTTCCCGAACTTCTCCAAAGTACGGTTCCGGGTATTCATAATGAACGGCCCATGCGTCAGCAATTCGCTGACGGACACCGTATCTCCCCGGACACGGCGCACCAGTGCATCCAGCCGGGCGGTAAGCTCAGCAGGAGAGAAAGGTTTGGTGACATAGTCATCCGCACCGTTCATAAGTCCGGTAACTTTATCCATCTCCTGAGTTCGGGCAGTGAGCATGATAATGCCGATTCTCTTGCTGGTGGCACGGATGCGGCGGCATACTTCAAAGCCGTCAATATCCGGCAGCATAATGTCCAGCACTGCCACGTCCACATCGGGATGCTCACGAAGCTTGTCCAGCGCTTCCTGACCGGTAGCTGCTTCCACGGTCACATAACCGGCACGCTGCAGGTTAATAACCACGAAACTGCGGATATTCTCTTCGTCCTCTAAAATCAGTACTTTTTTCATATCCATTCCCCTTATGTCTCTCCGGTTTTCCAATCCAGATGGATCAGATGGAAGTTCTTAATCATCGAATCCCGGGTGATCCCCAGTGAAGCTGAGGCAACCTCAAGATTGGCTGCATAAATTATACTGTCACCTTTATACACAATGAAGCGATTATTGATTCTCGCCTGCTCGTCCCGATCCTTGCCGGACAGCGCATAAATGGTCATCAGTTTTTCTGCTTTCAGAGATTCAGCATCCCACAGATAGAATTCATAGGTATTTCCCAACTGAATGACGGCAATTCTCCGGGCATATTCGTCGTCAAGGTGCAGATACCAGCCGCTTTGGAAATTGTGATAGGTATACTGCTTGACCACTTCGTCACCGGAGGCTGTCATGGCATACCAGCGAATGAGATACTGCATGGTCGCTTCATTATTACCTGCCGGAATCTGCATGTTAATCAGGTCCGGCAGTTCAATCGTACCGTCATCGTCGATATCATCGGCATAGACATAGTAATTACGCAGAGTCTGAACACTGGTACCGGATTCGTTGGAAAAACTGACATTGGCAAACTGTCCGTCCACCAGTGCGAAAACATCGGTAATGATGGCACTTTCTCCCACGGCACTTGCAACGTACACCGCAGGCTGACCGCCATGGAGTTTGCCGCTGATAATCCGCTTCATTCGGTCAGCAGACTCCGACATACTGGTCTGGTTGGAACGCTCCATAGCACCATTTTGATAGGTATAAACTTCCGCAATCCCATGATCCTCAGCCGACTCGCCGGGATGGAGTACCAGTAAGCCGTTTCTTCCGTCGGCATTGAGGTCGCAGGTGACGAATTTGGTATAATTCGCCTGCATCAAGGCACTTGCCTTTCCCTCGTTAAAGGTATACACCGCAACGGAACGGGTGACCTGATTGCTGACCTGATTGCCAACAATCAGCTCGTAGCCGGGGCGGTCGTCCATGCGTGCGTATTCCACCAAATCAAAGGCAGCACCGGAGCTTTGGATGGTATCAGAGAGAATATACTCCCCCTTCTCCTGACGGAAAATCAGGATGTGCAGAGGCTTTTCCGTATTTCCTTTGGCAAAGAGAAGGTACTCGCTGATTCCGTCGCCATCCAGATCCTTCATCTGAATCGTTTGGAGATTTTCACCGGACAGAGGCGCGCAGAATTCCAGTCCGCTCATAACCCGATCCAAAGCCTCCTGAAGATTATGATAATCCTCCGACCGCTTCGGCAGGCAATACAAATCATCTACTGCCTGCATCGCACAGCCGCTCAGGAGCAGTGCCGTCAGAAACAGGCACAGCAGTTTCGATATTCTCTTCACGGCAAACACTCCTTTCGACAGACTATTATAACATATTTACAAGCAAATGGAAAGCTATTTCACCACAACATTTGCATCTCCCAGAAGATTTTTCAGCTCATTGAGCATTCTGGTGTCCAGCGCCGCCTTGGTTCCCCGCATCTTTCGGGTATCCGCAAAGAACACCTTCACAACGCTTTCTCCCGGGAACATATTAACAATGGCACGTACCTTGGGATACTTGGGATCCTCCTCCGAAGTCAGTTTCAGGTACAAAGTACCGGAAACCACAACGCTCTCCACATGGGCAGAAGGCGCAGGTGGCGTACGTTCAGGCATCTCATCCAGCTTTCTGACGCTGTTAATGATAATCTGAGGGTCTTTATCCTCCCGAATGGACAGCCGTCCGGTGATGACTACCGCCATATTTTCCTTGATGAGCCTTCCGTAGCTTTCGTATGCCTTGGCAAACATGAGCATTTCCATCATCGCCGTATCATCTTCAACGGTGACATAGACCATAGTGGAATTATTTCGGGTAGTTTTGAGCTTATAGCTCTGAATGATGCCGGCAACGCTGACAATCTGGTTATCCTGATAGACGCTCTCCTCCCCCATCAATGCCACCATAGGCACCACATGGGTATTTCGCAAATAGCTTCTGTACTCATCCATCGGATGACCGGAGATATAAATACCGGTGGTTTCCTTTTCCAGAAGCATCAGGTCTCCCTTTTTCATTTCCGGCAGATCCGGAATGGGAATAGCCACCGACTTGGTTTCTTCCCCCATCATCGCAAACAGACCAAGCTGACCTTCCAGATTGCGCTTCCGAGTGGCGCTGACGCTGGACAGAACCTGGTCATAAACCGCAAGAAGCTGACTTCTGTGATAGCCGAAACTGTCCATTGCACCGCATTTGATGAAATTCTCCACCGCTCTGCGGTTCAACTCGCCTTCTTCCATCCGCTCGGCAAAATCCTCCAAAGAGATAAACGGCCCGCCGGCATTGCGTTTTTCGATGATGCCATTAATCAGGTTGTACCCGATGTTCTTGATTGCTCCCAAGCCAAAGCGGATCGCATCTCCCTCCACCTTGAAATGGTAGTTGGAATGGTTAATATCCGGTGGAAGCACCGGGATCTGCATTTCCTTACACTCGGAAATGTAGCCCGCTATTTTCTCCGCGGAATGAAGCACCGATGTCATCAGTGCCGCCATATACTGCCGGGGATAGTGGCATTTCAGGTATGCTGTCTGGTAGGATACCACTGCGTAACACACAGCATGGGCCTTATTAAAGGCATAGTTGGCAAAATCTACGATTTCATCGTAAATGGACTGTGCCACCGCTTCCGGCACTCCGTGTCCGATACAGCCGGTAATTCCCTGCTCCGCATCGCCATAGACGAACACCTTACGTTCCGCCTCGATGACCTTCATTTTCTTTTTGGAAATGGCACGACGGATATTATCCGCCTGCCCCATAGTGTAGCCACCCAGAGAACGGAAAATTTCAATGACCTGTTCCTGATATACGATGCAGCCATAGGTAACCCGAAGAATCGGCTCCAGCAGCGGTGTTTTATAGCGGATTTTTCGGGGGTCTTTCTTGTTGGCAATGAAGGTGGGAATGGAATCCATAGGGCCGGGGCGGTAAAGTGCCACGATTGCCGTCATATCCTCAATGGACGTCGGCTGCATATTGACACACACGCCGGTAATCCCCGGAGATTCCAACTGGAATACACCCTGCGTTTTGCCTTCCCCCAGCATGGCAAAGGTTTCCGGGTCATCATCGGGTACCCGATCGATGCGGAAATTCGGGTCAAGCTCTTGAATTTGCTTCTCGGCATCCCGGATAACCGTGAGGTTCCGCAAGCCCAGAAAATCCATCTTCAAAAGCCCGAGCTCTTCAATGGTGGTCATCGTATACTGGGTTACAATGGTATCTTCATTACACGACAGCGGCACATAATGACACACCGGCTCCGCGGTGATGACCACGCCTGCAGCATGGGTGGAGGTGTTCCGAGGCATTCCCTCCAGACTCATGGCGGTATCAATCAAGGTTTTGATACGGTCATCCGTATCGTACATTTCCTTGAGCTTAGGAGATACTTCCAACGCTTCTTTCAGGGTAATGTGCAAGGTGGTGGGTACCAGCTTGGCAACGGTATCCGTTTCGGAATAACTGAAATTCAGCGCTCTGCCCACATCCCGGATTGCGCCACGGGCTGCCATCGTACCGAAGGTGGCAATCTGCGCCACATGGTCAGTACCGTACTTTCGGGTAACATACTCAATAACCTCCGGACGGCGCTCCTGACAGAAGTCTGTATCGAAGTCGGGCATACTGACACGTTCCGGGTTGAGGAAGCGTTCGAAAATCAGGGCATACTTCATGGGATCTACTTCTGTGATGTGCATACAGTACGCCACAATAGAAGCCGCACCGGAACCACGTCCGGGGCCTACCGGAATCCCGTTTTCCTTTGCGTAGCGAATAAAATCCCAAACAATCAGGTAATAGTTCACATACCCCATGCGGCTGATGACACTGATTTCGTATTCCAGCCGCTGCCGATACTCCTCAGGCTCCTGAGGATATCGCTCCCGGAAGCCGTCCATACAGAGTTTTCGGAAGTATTCCTCGTTGGTATACCCCTCCGGCACCGGGAAAGACGGCAAATGATATTCATTGAATACAAATTCCAGATTACAACGTTCCGCGATTTTTACGGTATTTTCAAATGCCTCGTCACAGCCCGGGAACAGTTCCCGCATTTCCTCCTCGCTTTTGAGGTAGAATTCATCGGTTTCGAATTTCATGCGGTTGGCATCGTCGATGGTTTTGCCGGTCTGAACGCACAGCAGAACATCCTGCATTTTTGCGTCCTCTTTCCTGAGGTAGTGGGCATCGTTGGACACAATCAGAGGCAGTCCCGTTTCCCGGGCAATCCTGCGGATTCCCTGATTGACCAGTTTCTGCTCGGCAATACCATGATCCTGCAGTTCAAGATAAAAGTTCCCCTCACCAAAGATATCCGCCAGTTCCAATGCGTGCCGTTTGGCTCCCTCGTAATCCTCATTCATGAGGAATCGGGGAATGACACCGGCAAGGCAAGCTGAGGTGGCAATCAAGCCTTCATGGTGCTTGCGAAGAAGGTCGGGATCAACCCGGGGCTTATAAAAGAAGCCACGGGTAAAAGCCTCGGACACCAAAAGACACAGATTCTCGTAACCCTTGCGATTCTCACACAACAGCACAAGATGATCTGATTCATTATCTACACCACGGACACGGTCTTCCATGCTCCGTCGGGCAACATAAACTTCACAGCCGATGATGGGCTTGATACCGGCTGCTTTTGCCGCCTTATAGAAATCAATACAGCCGTACATGACGCCATGGTCAGTAATGGCTATGGCATTCTGCCCCAGCTCCTTGACCCGCTCCATCATGCCGCTGATTCGGCAGGCGCCATCCAGAAGGCTGTATTCCGTATGTACATGAAGATGAACAAAACTCATACTGCCGCCTCCTTTGCAAGCTGCACCAGTTTCTTTAAGCGATGATTCATAGCAGGTTTGGAAATCGGCGGTTCCATCAAGCCTGCCAGCTCGGTCAGGGATGCTTCCGGATTTTCCAGCCGTGCGATTGCTGCTGCCTGCAGTTTCGCAGGAAGCTGTTCCAGCAAACCGGTTTCCTTCAATGTCCGGATTGCGCCAAGCTGCTCCTGAGCAGCTTCCACAACCTTGGTAGTATTGGCATCGTCGCAATTGCAGCGACGGTTGACCTTGTTGTTCAGCTCTTTTTCCAGCTTAGCCTCGATAATTCCCATGGCGGAAACCGCCGCTCCGATATAGGTTAAGCAATCGCAAATCATATCGCTCTGCTTTAAGTACAAAATTACACTTCCGCCTCTTGTTGCCGTCTTCGGGTAAAAACCAAGAACTTCCCACATCAGGGCATAGGTCTCTCTTGCCACGCTTTGGTGGGTCGTGGAGATTTCCATATGGTATCCCTTCCCGGGGTCAGTCACAGAGCCGCCTGCCAGAAAAGCGCCCCGCAGAAATGCCGCCTTACAGCAGTCCTCCTCCAGCACCGGAAGATTGACATGGAGGGACAAGGTATCCCTGGAACTAAAACCGTAGGCAGACATAACCGCATCAATTTTTACCGGGTCAGTGATTTGGAAAACCAGCTTTCCCGTTGCGGTATCCTCGGGTGCTGCATCAAAGCCCAAGTCAAAGGCTTTTCGAAACAACTTAGGAAGAGCCTGCCCCAACTCCCGACTTTCTGTAATGATACGAATTCCATCACCGCCAAAGCTATTGCAAAACAGCAAAATACCAAAGCACTCTGCTACCGCACAGCAATGCTTTGTGGGGAAATTTCGGCAAATTTCCGCCTTTGCCAACGCGGAAAAAGAAATGGACATCCGGGCAGCCTCCTTCCATAAATGTGATGATTCGTTTACCAGATACGCACTTCCGGTTCTAAACGGATACCGGTATCCGCAAATACCCGATCGGAAACCTGACTCAGCAGTTGTCTGACATCTGCCGCAGTTGCTCCGCCGAGATTCACTACAAAGCCGGCATGCTTTTCCGACACTGCAGCACCGCCAATCTGAAAGCCCTTCAGCCCTGCCTTGTCGATCAATGCCGCCGCATACCCACCAACCGGACGCTTAAAGGCAGAGCCGGCAGAGGGCTTATCCAAGGGCTGAGAAGAAGAACGCTTACTCATCAACTCCTTCATTCTTTCCCGAATTTCTGCTTCCGGCTTACTCACCAGCCGGAAATCCCCCCGGATCACGATACCCGGGGATTCTTCGAGAATGCTATGACGGTAAGAGAAGCCCATTTCTTCATTACTGTAGACACGGGTATTTCCCTGAAAATCCATAACTTCCACTTCAACACAGACCTGACAGATTTCCCCGCCATAGGCACCGGCATTCATATAGATTCCACCGCCAACAGTACCGGGAATTCCATGGGCAAACTCCAGACCGGAAAGTCCAAGACCTGCAGCAAAAACCGCCGCTCTGGTCATGGTCACACCTGCCATCACCCGGATGGTGGTATCATCCAGTCGCTCCATACCGTCCATGCAATCCTTCAGGCAAATTACCAGACCGGACACCCCTTCATCCGGTGCCAGAACGTTGGTTCCTGCTCCAAGGATAATCGGTTTGCAGTCCAATAATTTGGACGTTTTTAGTAGCAATCCCAGTTCTTCGCGATTACTTGGGAACGCCATAACTTCAGCAGCCCCCCCAATACGGAAAGAGGTATGCTTACAAAGAGGTTCATCCAGACGCAAACTAATCTGGGGCAATAATTCTGTTATTTTCCTCTGAAATTCAGTCATAACTGTCATAAACGCCTCCGGGTGTATGATTGATAACAGTATATCATATCCTGAACCTGAATGCAATTATTACAAAAACGAATTTTCTATGACCGCGTTTTCTGATTAAGGATAAAAATTCGGGCATACTACCACTGACACTATTTTTGAGGTGAAAGAAAATGATTGAGCAGGATACCATCAAGCTGCTTCGGGAATGTGATGCCGGAGTGAAAATGGGAGTTGCATCCATCGATGATGTATTGGATCAAGTGGAAGAGCGTGACTTTCAGCAAAAGCTGATCCAATGCAAAAAGGAGCATGAGCAGCTGCAAATTGAAATCGAGGAACAGTTAAGTAAATATCAGGACGACGGTAAGTCCCCCAACCCCATTGCCAAAAGTATGAGCTGGATGAAAACCAATCTGAAGCTGGGTATGGATCACAGCGATGCTACCGTAGCTGATTTGATGACAGATGGGTGTAATATGGGTGTCAAATCTCTGAACCGGTATCTGAGCCAGTACAAAGCCGCAGATGAGGTTTCCAAGGATATTTGCAAACGACTGATCAATCTGGAGGAAAAGCTGGCAATTGATATCCGGATGTATCTGTAAACAAAAGAAACCTCACAGCCGAAAACAGCTGTGAGGTTTTTGGAAAAGGCAGTTTTACTTTTCGACGATTTCCAGAATCTCCATGGGGCAAGCCTTGACGCAGATTCCGCAGGCAATGCACTTGGAGGCAGGATTCTCCGGCTTCAGAACCATAACCTTCATGGGGCAGGCGGCAACGCAGGCACCACAGCCGACACACTTCTTCTTGTTGATCATGTACACACCGGTCTTGGGGTTCTGGGTAATGGCTTCGTGTTCGCAAGATCTCATACACTTGCCACACTGGATGCAGGTCATGGGCTTCGCTCCGGCGCCCTTGGCAACGATGCGGATGCAGCTCAGATCCTGATCAAATTCCTTGTAGAATGCCTCGGAGCAGGCACGGACGCACTCCAGACATGCCATACATTCCCCGGACTTGTTAACAACGAGCTTCTTCATGGTAAAGAACTCTCCTTTTCTATATTTACATAAGAAATTATACACGCAACATTCCAAAAAAGCAATGCCAAAAACCTCTGTTTTTCCAACTTTTTGGTTACCCATTGCTAACAACGCATTAACATCCGTGTTTTGCCATGGTATTTCTCAGATTTATGGGCATACTAGCTGTGTATTCAACCGGATGCCGCTGAAAAAGATTAACCCCAACCGCAGGCATCCCAGAACAAAGGAGGAATACCATGAAGAAATTGAGTGCAATTGCCCTTATGCTGGTGTTGGCTGCCGGTATCTTCACCGGTTGCAGAAGAAAGCCTATGGAGGAGCCTTCCACCACCAACACCACCGCACCTACCCAGACCACTGCAATGCCCACCACTCCGAGCACGGTGGCGCCCACTCAGCCTTCCACACAGAGCACGATGCCTTCCGCATCCCAGCCCGATACTTCCGAGGCAACGAACAGTACCGGTAACAGTGTCACCCCCCGTGGGCGAATGCTTCCCGGAATGTAAAACAACGGGGCTTTCTGACTTCTAGGAGGTATGAATATGCACACCAAATGCTTATTCGCGGCTACGCTTCTGGGTGCTGCCGTAGGGGCAATCGCCATTTTGATGGTACCTGGGACCAATCCCGCCAGAAAGCTGGCAATGCAGGCTGCCAGCAAGGTCGAGGATGCCGCCTGCAAAGTGGGTAACAAAATCACGCAGGCAATGGAACCCTGACCTCTTCTCCGGGTGAATTTCTCACCCGGAGATTTTTTTATTGCTTTTCTTGGTATTCAGAGTTATGATGAATATATATTAAAATCCCATAAATAGCAGAGAGGTCTATGTATTTTTCCTTCAGACTTTTACCATGGGATTTCAGAGAGGAGCACCCCTATGAACACCGGAAAAAGCAAAATTATCAGCCTGATTTTGGTACTGAGCATCCTGCTGAGTTTGGTTCCCGTATTCCATGTGGAGGCGCAGGCACGAACCTGGTCTGTCAATCAGCAGAATATTGCTGACCGTGCCGATTTCTTCTTCAATGCCACCTGGGTCTGCCAAAAGACCGTATACGGCTGGCGTGACCAATTTACATACTACGAAGGTGAAACCTATCACCTTCCCTACGGTCAGCCCGTCAACTCCGGTAAATTTATCGGCTACGGTGTAGAGCTGGAAGAGATGCTCCTTGCCGCCGCGGATGCTGACAGCGTATTCTATTCCCGGCAGTCGGAATTCAATGGCTGGACCTCCGTTTACTATGCTACGGACTGTGCCGCATTCGTTGCCATGTGCTGGGGTACTGTCCGTCAGGATTGCTCCACACTCCCTTATTATTCTACATACAAGGGTTCTCCCACCGAGAGCAATATCCACAATGTACTCCAACTTGGCGATGCACTGGACTCTACCAGTGTCGGTCACGTGGTTCTGGTCACGGATATGATTTACGATGACAGCGGTGAGCTGATCCAAATTGAAATTACCGAACAGACACCGCCTCAGTTGAAGCGGACTCTCTTCACTCCCGCCGAACTGGCGGCAAAGTACGCCGCCGAATTTGGCATTTACCGCTATGGCGGCAGCGTTCCTGCCGTGCCGGAATGGGGATATACGGCTGAGTGCAATCCTCTCGCCTCCTATTGCAAAATTGAAGCCACCGAGGACTGCATCGTAAGAAGCCTCCCCTGCTCCAATTCTGTGGATGCAACATCGACTGAGCTTGGCAGTGTTCGTTCCGGTGACATTCTGACTGCCACACGGCTTTACGAGAATACCGTTGGAGAGCTTTGGTATCGCATTGAGTTTTCTGACGATACCGAAGGATATATCCCTGCGGCCGGCACGAAATATCTGGAGCAGATCCTTGAAGATATTGCCCTGACTGATTCCGTCGCCCCCAATGCCCATGTCAAGGGAACGACCTATGCACTTGTGGGTAACATCTATGCCAAGTACAATCAGCTTGTTACCGCATCGGCATATATTTATCAAGGGTTTGGCACTTCCGGGCTGGCAATCACCGGTGCAGAAGATTACGTCACCGGCAATGCCTACACTCTGAAAAGCAGTAACATCGACTACAGCACCTCTATGGGCTCTCTGTCCACCGGCAAACACACCTACGCAGTCAGTGCCACCTACCGTAATTACTATGCCACCGGTGCTGACTCTTACGAAATGAACTCCGGTTCTTTGCTGCTGGCTGAAGACTATTTCATGGTAATCAGCCAGTCGGTCAGCCAAACAAGCTGTTGGCACAACTACAGCGAAACCACCTTGTCAGCGGCAACCTGCACCCAAGGACAAAAAACTGTATATGCCTGTGCCACCTGCGGCTCTGTATACACAGAAGAAGCGGATGCGCCGGGACATGCTTACGGCGGTTGGGTAGAAACCTCCCCCGGATGCACCGAGTCAGGTTTCCAGACCAGAAGCTGCACGGTTTGCGGCAACGTGGAAACTCAGGTACTCCCTGCCACCGGACATGACTACATCGCCACCGAGCAAGCCGGAGACTGCACCCAACACCCCTGCACCGCCTATACCTGCAGTCAATGCGGCGACGAGTACAAGATCTATTCCGAAGATTTGATGTCTGAATGGCTGGAAGCCCTTCCGGAAGGCATTGACCCCTCCATGACGGAAAGCAAACTGCAATACCGGCAGTCTGCTCTGGAAACCGTTACCTCACCGGAAAGCACTCTGGACGGTTACTATTATATCAGCGAAAGCTGGGAGACTGCAGGCACCGGAAAGGTGGACTATGTTGTAACCTGGCCCTCCGGGTTCGACACCGGAAGTGAGCTGTACGCAGCTTATAACAATACTCCCATTACCGGAGGGGAAGACGAAAGCGGTTTGACCAAAACCGTAATCGACAGCACCAAGGTCACCGGTTATCTGTACTATCACTGGTGCTATGACGGTTACCCCTACACCGCCAGCTACAAGCATGACAGCTACAATACCTTCCATGCCTTCTACAGCACCACCGACCCTGCTACCCATGACCGCTATGACTCCAGCGATAACAGCTACAGCTTCCAGAATGAATGCTGCGATAACTCCAGTTGGTTCTTTGTGACCCAAGTCACAACGCAAAGCTACACCAATTACCAAAAGCAGTTTACCCACGGCAAATGGAGCGAGTTTTCTCAGTGGCAGGATGAAGAAATCATTGCTTCTGATACAGTAAAAGTGGAAACCCGTACTCTCTACCGATATGTGAACGCTGAACTTGGTGACCATAATTTCGAAAACAATATCTGTACTGTCTGCGGCGCGGTCTGCGAGCATGATTGGACGGATGGCTCCTGCAACGTCTGTGGTACAATCTGTGAGCATGATTGGACTGACGGCACCTGCGGTGTCTGCGGTGCAATCTGTGAGCATACTTGGACTGACGGCACCTGCGGTGTCTGCGGTGCAATCTGTGAGCATGATTGGACTGATGGCACCTGCGGTGTCTGCGGTGCGGTCTGCGAGCATGATTGGACGGATGGCACCTGCGGCGTCTGCGGTGCAATCTGT
>JAFULI010000027.1 GCA_017473455.1 Oscillospiraceae bacterium | reverse complement strand
TTCTCCCGGAAGAGGTGGCGAGGTATGCCGAGAGCATCGGCATCCAACGCATCGGGCTGTACAGCGACTTCGTCCATATCGGCTCCTCCCCCTCCAAGCGGTTCTGGGTGGGGCATGAAGGGGTTTTGGTGGACACCCACGGTGGTGCTCCGGTGCAGGAAATCTCCCTGAAGCTGCCGGTTTTGAAGCGTGGCATGAAGAATGACACCGTAGAAGCCCTGCAGACCCTGCTTAGCGGCCATACCGGCTATGCCCTCGGGGTGGATGGCTCTTTCGGCCCTGCCACGGAGGAGACGCTGAGAGCCTTCCAGAGGGATAATGCTCTGCAGGTGGACGGAAGCTGCGGCCCGGCTACTTGGGCAGCCCTGCTGGGGGTGGGGGCATGAGCGAAGCCATTGCGGTTGCTCTGATTACCGGAGGACTGTCCCTTGCCGGTGTGGTGGTGACCTGCCTTGCCACCTCCAAAAGAACGGAAAAAGCGGCGGCGGTGGCGCAGGCGGTAACGGACACCAAAATTGAGGAGCTGACCCGTGAGGTTCGTGCCCACAATCATTTTGCCCAGCGCCTGCCGGTGGTGGAGGAACAAATCAAAAACCTCACCGCCGAAGTCACAGAACTGAAAGGCTACCATAAGCCCGTGAATTAAGGAGGAGAAAATTATGGATTTCGGAATTGCATCCGTTGCGGTGATCACCGCGATCGTGTACATCATCGGTCTGATCGTCAAGGCAACCAAACTCCAAAACAAGTGGATTCCCGTCATCTGCGGCATCAGCGGCATTGGACTGGGTGTCCTTGCCCTTGTGACCGGGATGCCGGATTTTCCGGCAGCGGACTACCTCACCGCGGCGGCGGTGGGGGGTGTGTCCGGTCTGGCTGCTACCGGCATTGACCAAACTGTAAAACAACTGAAAAGCAATTGACACGTCAGGAAAATTGTGGTATCCTTAAGCGGATATATTTGGAAAGGAAGCGAAAAATTATGCAACACCGGGTGATATCCTGGATTTTGCTGGTGGTTTTGCTTGTGGGAATTCTGCCTTTGGGGGTATTGCCCCAAACGGCTTCTGCCTCCGGGGATACCCTTCCTGTCATTACCCTTGCCAGCCCGTCGGTGTCTTTTGAGGATGATGTGTTTATCAATCTGTATTTCTCCATCTCCGATGCCAGAAACATTCCTCTGAGAAAGATGGGGATGATCACCTTCCGTCAGAAGGTGGAAAACGGCACCGTGGACAATGCCGACGCAGTCATTCCCGGGGCGGTCTATGAAAACAGTTTGGGGCTGTTTCGGGTGCATTCTCAAGGCATTGCCGCCAAGGAGCTGGGAGATGAGGTCTACTTCCGGGTGTATGCCCAGCTTGCGGACGGTACGTATATCTACAGCCGCATGGCGCACTACAGCCCCAAGAAGTATGCCTACAATATGCTCAAGAGCAACCAGCCGGTGAGCATGAAGACGCTGGCGGTGGCAATGCTGAAGTACGGCGCGGCTGCCCAGACCTATTTCGGCTACAAGACCGATGCACTGGTGGATGGGGAGCTGACGCAGGAGCAAAGCAACCTGGTCGCCCTCTACCGGGAGGATATGGTTGAGCCGATGGTCAAGGCGCTCAGCGGCAAATGCATTCTTTTTCAGAACAACAACGGCTTTTCCAAGAAAAATGCCGGCATCACCATGGGCAGTGCTTTCTCCATCAACTATGCGCTGGATATCAGCCACGCCCCCGATGGAGAGGTGCGGCTGTACTACTGGGATCAGGAGACCTATGAAAACGTCCCCTATCTGACGGTGGACAATGCCAGCGGAAGCTGTGTGATGAGCGGTATCCGGCGGTACTATGCCAAAATTCCCGGCATTGCTGCCAAGGATCTGGGAAAGACCTTCTATGCCGCCGCGGTCTATGAGAAGGACGGCGAAACCATGTGCTCCGGTGTGACTTCCTACAGCGTGGGGGCTTACTGCCTGAACAAAGCCGGGGGAAGTGACGAAGCGTTGCGGAAGCTGTCCGGTGCCATTGCGGTTTACGGCTACTATGCCAAGAACTACATTGAGGGCGATAACCTGCAGGAATATGCCAAAAAAATCGAAGCGGTGCAGACTCCTTCCACCCTGACACTGGCGGTGATGTCCGACTCTCACTATTGCAGTGAGGAAAAGGAAGCGAAGTCCGTTCGGGATTACGCCAATAAAATGTCCATGCTCTCCCGGTATGTCCATGTGGATGCCATCGCCAATCTGGGAGATTTCGTCCGTGGAGATGAGGTTAAGGAAACCACCGTTGCGGATTTGCAGACCCTCCTGACCAGTACCCATGAAAACGCGGACTGTCCCGTGTTCTACCTTCGGGGCAACCATGACGACAACGGCTGGTATTCTCTGGCGGGGAGCGGAAACCCCGGCTCCCATTTGGCGGAGGAGATGATCAACGACCGGGAATGGTATGAGCTTGCCTTCGGCATTACCGCCAAAGATGTGGTCACCGACCCTGCCAAGCCCTACGGCGGTTACGGTTATTATGACCATGAAGCCTCTAAAATCCGGGTATTTCTCCTGAATTCCGTGGACATTCCCTACATTCTGGAGGAGGACGGCACTTACCGCTACAACAGCTACGAGTGCTATGCCTTCAGCAGCGAGCAGCTCAATTTCGTTGCGGATGCTCTGCGGTTTTCCGATAAGGAAGCCCCCGGGGAATGGGCGGCGCTGTTCCTGACCCATGTCCCTCTGGATACCACCAATGATGACGGCTACCGCTTCGGCGGCAAGGATGCGTTGATTCGGGGCTATCAGCAGATGCTTGCCATTGTGGATGCCTACCGTAAGGGACTTTCCTACAGCTTCAGCGGCAGCGTGAACAACATCAGCGACAAAGACGAACTCCCTGAGGATTTCGTGGTGGATGTGAAGGCGGATTACACCCAAAAGGGTGTGGGCGATGTGATTGGCTTCATCTACGGTCACAACCACACGGACAATGCTTCCCAAAAGGTGGGCTATGAGGACAGTCTGTCCCACGGTTATACCTTCATCAGCAATATCGGAATGGAGGCATTTACCACCTTTGTGGTGGATCGGAGCAAGAATACCATCACCGCTTTCAAGTATGGTGAGGTTCGCCCCCAAAGCGATGCCGAAAACTATAACCCCGGTGCAGTGGACGGCGAGGCAGAGCTGGGCATCGATATGTCCGACGGTGTGTGGGAAGTACCCTTTGACCAGTTCCGTCCCACGGGAGAAAATCTGTGGAACGGCTTATCTGACCTGTGGGGGGACGGCTATACCAGCCGCCAGCCGGCAACGCTGAATCTGAAAACGCTGGAGGTATCTACTGCCACCGCCCACGAGAAATATGCCATGAGCAAGGCGGTAAAGGTCAAAGCCACGACCCAATATGAGATTCCCAAGGGCTTTGTGGGTACCATCCTGCGTTATGCCAAAAACGGAACCTTCAACGGCGCGCTGACTCCCGTAGAGGTTGACGGCAAAAAGATCATCACCACCGGCACCAGCGGCGGATATCTGGTGTTCGTGTACCATAAGAGGCTGTTCCCGCAGTATCGGGATTTCTACATCACCGAATGCTGCTACGGACTGTAACAGAATAAAAGCCGGGCGTATTGCGAAGAAAACCGCAATCCGCCCGGTTTTGATAAATACAGAACCCGACTGTCAGATAAATTGTTGTTTACGATTTTATGCACTATTTTCCTGACACCCCGTAGGGAACGGCCTATGTGCCGTTCCGGAAGGTGCGGATGATAGAAACTTACAACACAGGCGACTTGGCTCTCCCTTTGGGAGAGCTGGCACGCCGTAAGGCGTGACTGAGAGGGCAATCAGGAAAATGTGTCGTTATCGCCTGCGGCGATGTGATTTTCTTTAAGAAAATCACGATGCCCTCTCCGCCCCCTTCGGGGGCACCTCTCCCATAGGGAGAGGCAAGTGACATATGCGTAATTGAACTTCAAACAACCATTTACCATACAGGCATCTTCTGCGGAGCATCTGCAAAAACCACCTTCCCGGCGGTGGGAAGGTGGTTTTATACGATTTCTTTTCAGAAGGGGTACTTTGTCAGATTGCTGTAGAGCAGTGCGTCCAAAGTGTCATACTCCGGAAACAGCCCTTCCTCTTTCGCTTCGGAAAACAGTTCCTCCAGATGATAAATATCGTCCACGGTGGAGATTTTCTCCGGCTTTAAGTACATTTTGCCGCCCCAAAGCTCTGCCAATCCCTCTTCCTGACAGAACTCCTCCCGACTGATTGCCGTGTACAAAGGCAGATACAGGATCTGATTGAAACCGTCACCGTTGTAGCGCAGGGCAATCCGGCTGTAGCGGAGTTTCCCTTCCTGATCGACATAAACCATTGTGGAGCTGCCATCGGCAGGATGGTATTCGATGACATTCTCTTCCGTGAAGATCCATGTATGGCCCTGCCAGCCGTCCCAGTTGTTGATGATGATGGCATCGTCATACTCGCTGATTCTGGGGTAAAAGCTGCCGTTTGGCCCGTCATAGTAAAAGCCGTACTGGTTCTCCTTGTCAACCCGGATGGCATGGTTGAACACCCGGATGACTTCGATTCGCTTGCCGTACATTTCCAATGTCACCGGCTGGGACAGTCCGCTGAGTTCCAGCTTGTACCGTCCCCAATCCGCCTGACCTGCTTCCTGCAGTTCCAGCAGCAGATCATCCAGATACTCATAGTCATTGAGATTGTATTTCAGGGTACGGAAATAGCTGAGGTTATCCATGGTGATGCTGTTTTTCACCGTGCGGAGGGTTTCCATATCCGACCCCGTGAGGGTCATAATCCAGTAGCGGTGGCGGTTCATGCAGCAAATCCGCATGGAGGGCTGACTCCCCTCGGAAGCAATACACTCCTGCCATGCCACATCCCCATGCACCAGAATGTCAGTGAACGGAATTTCCTTGTCATCGATGCCCTGCCACAGAATATCTGCCGGGCAGGTGATATTCTCCCCCAGTCCCACCACCGAGCCGGTGCTGATTTCTCCGGAGCAGCCCATGGCGGCGAACCGGGTAAGGTACTCGTAATGCTGTTCCTCCAGCAGCGCACCGGGGAGGGTTATCGTCATGCCCTGATATTCCAGGGTAGGCTCTTCGGTTTCGTTCCAGTAAGGAAGCTGATCCTTTTGCACCCAGCCGCCGCAGGCAATGTCCACCATCTGACGGGTCAAATCCTTGTCGGCATCGCAGGAAAGCAGAACACTCCAGCCCACGTCCTTATACACATACAAACCACGGACTGTGGCAACATTCCCGTCCTTCAGCACCACATAGTAGAAGCTGCCGTCACCGGTTGCCACATAGGCTTCGGAATAACACTCTTTCAGGCTGTCCAGCAGGTACTGTGCGTATTTCTGCGAGGTTCGTGCCGCGGTAACACCGGTGAAATAGTCCAGCGCATAACAATCGATGACACCGGAAATCTCCCCGTTTTCAAAGGTAAAGCGGTTGGTATCCCATTCCAGAGCAGAAAAATCCTCCGGCAGTGTAAAATGCAGTCCCCGGTGATGGTATTCCACCCGGGCAACTTCAGGTTCTCCGGTGGTGGGCTGTGTCAACTCGGTGGCTGCAGGAGCGGTGGTGGTGATCGCCTCGGTGGTTGGTGCGGCTTTCGGCGCAGCGGCACAGCCGGCAAGCAACGTGGCAGTCAACCCCAGACTGATTGCCAGCACTCCGGACTTCTTGCTGTGAAACATCCCCATTCCCTCCTTATGATTTCGTATAGTAACAGTATACCATGCAAAATCACCAATGCAACTACAAAAGGTTTACAATTTCCCTACAATTCCGTAACAAACCGGGATTGGGCAGCAAAGTAAATTGTTGTTTACGCTTTTATGCACTATCTTCCTGACACCCCGTAGGGACACCTCTCCTGAGGTGTCCGGGGAAGGTGGTTTAGCAGCCGGGGTGTGATGGTTGCGGCATGGTTGGTGGGTTCAACATTGCGGACACCCCGGGAGGGGTGTCCCTACGGCACTTCTGTAAAGTATTGTGTAACGCTTCAAACAACAATTTATCTTATCAACCGAATGCCTGATCTTTTACTTCCGGGTAAGGGGTGGGGGCGCAGGCGGTGGTGCTGTTGTATTCACCGCCGCCGGTAATGTTGCCGAAGGTTTCTCCCCAGCCGCCGTAGTAATTCAGGTATTCCGTAAAGTCATTATAATGGTTATGGGTATAAAAGACGTAAATCTCCCCCGGCTCGTAAGTGCCGTTGCCGTTCTTGTCATCCCGGGCATAGACCAGACGGGCTGCGCCACGGGTGATGGTGGTACCGTCATTGTAGAGCTTGGGAGCATAGCCGGGGGTACGGGTACCGGTGGTGCCGATGTCCATTTCATAGTAACGCAGCTCGCCGCCGTCATAACCGGAAATGTCCGGAAGGGCAGGTTCATAGGGGTATCTGCCGGGGTTATACTTGAAATAAGAATGGTTCAGCCGCAGGTGTTCACCCCAGATACTGGCGGAAGGGTTTCCTTTTTTCTTGGAGGTATAATTGGCAGGCAAATCGTCAGAGCTGCCACCAAAGGCATACATATAGGCAGCCACCTCCTCCAGAGTGATATAGCCGCCGCCCCGATAAATCCGCATAACCTCCTGCCCGTTTTCATCCACAACAATATAAGTATTGCCGTTGTCGGCATATTGCCCCTGAATATTACGCAGGTACAGCCCATCCTCCATGGGCTGGTTTTCGCTGCGGGTCACCTCCTGCCCCGGAACCGTCAGCGCTCCGGAGAGAAATCCGTGCTTCGAACGATAACGGGCATCGGCATAGCTGGTGGCAGGGGTGTAGTCGGCATAAAATGCCTCCCGGCTCATTCCCAGATAAGGGTCGCTCAGGGGGATGGGTGCGGTGGTGGTCTGGGTGGTGGTAACCGGCTCCCGGCAGCAGGCGGTGAGGAACAGCAGTACCAGAACCACAGCCAACACTCTGATGATTTTCTTCATAGCTTCTCCTTAAATACGTCTGCCTCCTCTCCTAAAAAACGGAGGCAGGAGGCAGACTTTATATCAGTTATTGAAATTCAGCTTTGCATAATAGGCATACACACCGGTTGCCTTGGCAAAGTCGGGCATTTTCGTACCGCTTGCCTGATTTTCCAGATAGTAACCCAGAGAGTAGGCGATGACACCGGAAACGTAGGTATTGCCATCGGTGCCGGTATAAACCGCGGCACAGTAGAAGGTTTCATCCACTTCCTTGGCAGCAATCCCCTCAACGATGCCGGTATAGTAAGTACCGTCGAAGCTGCACTTGGAGGTGGCAATGGCGTTTTGGGGAAGCAGAGTAGCTGCGGACTCGTAAGCAGCCTTGTCCCAGACGTAGAAGGTCACGTCACTGCCAACGGTCGCCTTGGGCTGAGAGAAATAGAAGTTAACAGAAAATGCGCCTTCAAAGTTGACACTGGGAGTACGCTTGCTGAAGCCGGTATTGCCGGAGCCGAACAGTGTCCCCTTTTTGCCGGCGGCGCAGGTGGTCAGACCATCCAGCATATCATTGTTGTAATCCACGACCAGAGCCTTCTGCTCGTCGGTCAGCTTTGCGTTCACCAGAGCGCCGGTATTATAGTCGAAGTAGGTCTGGGCTGCCGCACCGTAGTTCAGCATGGCAACAATCAGGCTCTTCATCTGCTGGGTGGTAGTCGTCTTATTCAGCAGGTTATTGGCATAAGTCGTGGGTGCATAGGAATAACACTTGCTATAGGCATAGCTGCCGTCGGACAGCAGGGCATAGACCGCAAAGTAAAGGGTATCGCCCATATTTTTGGCGGCAATACCGGGGGTTGTGACACCCAGATAGCCGTTGGACTCATACCACCCCTCGGTGTGGGCAATGGCGGTTTGGAAGGTAGGAGCGGAAACCTTTTCGCTGAACAGCAGCAAACCATAGTTCTTCACGTCCGCGGTGTTTTCAGCGGTGAAGTAAACGTTGACCAGAATTTCATCCTCAAAGCTCAGGGAGATATTCTTGGCGGTCAGGGTGGGGACAGTTACCGAATCTGGCTCAGAAGCACCGCAGTTGGTACACACACCGTTTTCGTAATTGTGTCCTCCGGAAGCCGTATCATAGGCAAGGGATGCCAGAACCGGGCCGTTGACATAGTTCAGGCTGTTGACCGTGGTATTATTGGTGACGATATGGGACTGGATAAAGCTCAGGTCTTCCCCTAGAACCGTATCCGCACCCAAAAGAACCCAGCTGTTTCCCTCGTATCCGGACAGCACAGCATCGGGTTTATTGGATACATAGGGGTCATTCCATGTCACGTCCACAGCGTACCATTGGCATCCAAGGTTTACATAATTCCACATATGATTGCCGGCTTCCCCGTCGGCAGTGCTTTTGGCATAGCCCTGCACAAGAACACAGGGAATCCCCAGTTTGTCACACAGCACCATAAAGGCACGGGCATAGCCCTCGCACACCGGGCCGGCAGTTCCTGCGTTGCCGGTCAGGGCACTGATACATTCCCATGCGCTGTTGGCTGCGGCAGACTGATTGCCGGTGGCAACCAGAGAGTTATAGCCGTTTCGTTCCGTAAGCACCTGATTCAGGTAGTAAATCTGTGCATAGGCATCCTCCTGAGGACAAGCCGCAAGAATGCTGTTCACAGCGGCATCCCGGGCAGCAATTCCCTCCTGAATGGAAGATACGCTGCGGTATTCCGCAGCACGGATATCAAAATCATCATTGATAAGGTAGAAATACACGGCAACGGTATAATACACCGTTCCCTTTGAGCCGGACACGGAGTAGTCGTAATTGCCGCCGTAGCCGTACTGGGCTCTGCCGCTGAGCCAGAAGACCTCAGGGTGATCCTTGTCAAAAGCACCGTAGGCAGCACCGGCATAGTTCACAACCATGGTGGCATCCGCCAACATGGCAGAAGACGCAGCGTTCTGGGCATCGGTTTCGGCATTGCCGGTATAAGTAAAAGAGGCAGTACCGGAGATTTCGGCTATCTGATACAGATAATTCCCCCCGGAGTATGTACCCAGAGTGGGGTCAGCCAAAGCACCGGAAGCGTTGGCATTCGCCTCAAGCCAATCATAAAAGTCGACGGCATACTGAGGGAGGTTTCCAATCCGGTCAATCCATTCCGGATGATTACCGGGTGCAAGCTGAGGGCCGGAACCGGAAGCATTGCTTCGGGTCAGCTCCACATCCCAAGTACCGGAGATTTCTCCACCATATGTGGGCATCGCCAACGCAGAAGCCGGGAACAGTCCAAACAGCATAGCCAGAACCAAAGCCAGTCCCAACCATTTACGAATACGCATATCAATTCCTCCCGAAATGATTATGCTATCAGTTTATCACCGGATTATATTTTTGTAAAGTGATTTCCGGAGAAAGGGGTGAAATGCTTGTACTGTTAGCAGAGCAACACAGCCATCGACTATAAATTGTTGTTTGAAGTTCCATTACGCATATGTCACTTGCCTCTCCCTATGGGAGAGGTGCCCCCCGAAGGGGGCGGAGAGGGTATCGTGATTTTCTTAAAGAAAATCACATCGCCGCAGGCGATAACGACACATTTTTCTGATTGCCCTCTCAGTCACGCCTTACGGCGTGCCAGCTCTCCCAAAGGGAGAGCCAAGTCGC
>JAFULI010000026.1 GCA_017473455.1 Oscillospiraceae bacterium | reverse complement strand
AAATGTGTCGTTATCGCCTGCGGCGATGTGATTTTCTTTAAGAAAATCACGATGCCCTCTCCGCCCCCTTCGGGGGCACCTCTCCCATAGGGAGAGGCAAGTGACATATGCGTAATTGAACTTCAAACAACAATTTACCGTCAAAAGGAAACGCGTTTCGGCAAAAACCGAAACGCGTTTTGTTTGTTTAGTTGGCACCAATCAGGATTTTGCCAAGCTCGGAGTCCGCATCCAGAATGACCGTCTTTTCTTCACCGGTCAGGCTGGCTTTCAGTGCTTCCAGAGCCAGAGTGAATTCATAGAATTCCCGCTTTTCCGGGGTATCATAGGCGGCTGCCAGCAGGCGCATATATTCCGCCTCACCCTCGGCTTCCAGCTTTGCAGCTTCTGCCTGGGCATTGGACACCAGAATATTGACCTGCTTATCCACATCGTTGCGGATCAGGTTGGCTTCGTAAGCACCCTCAGCGGTGTACTTCTCAGCCATCTGGACACGCTCGGAAATCATACGGTTATAAACCGCGTTCAGGTTGCTTTCCGGCAGGTCAAACTGCTTGATCTTCACATCCTCCACACGGATACCGTAAGCGGCAGCCTGAGCATCCACGGTGGTGGCAATGCCTTCGTAGATTTTATTCCGCTCCGCACCGTCGTTCATATTGATAATGTCCGCCTGTGCCAGCGTACCCATTGCGGTTTTCAGAGCATTGTAGGTGATAGCATCCAGCCGCTCCTCCGCCTTGGAGGTAGTGCCAAGGGCACGGTAAAACTGCTGAGGATCGGAAATGCTCCACAGAATATAGCAGTCCACCGTCATATTCTGCTTATCGGAAGTCAAAACCTCAGAAGGGGGAATATCATAAAGCTGAGTCGCCTGAGAGAAATAACGCACAGAGTCCACAAAAGGAACTTTGAAGTGCAGACCGGGCTGCTCCTCGGTGTTGACAATCTCAGAGAAGCGGAAGGTACAGGCAAATTCATTCTCCGCAACGGTATACACGCAATTGGCACCGACGATAATCAACACCAGCAAAATCGCGCCGATGATAATGGCTTTTTTCATGTTTTAGTTACCTCCGTTTACCAAACTCTCCAAAGGCAGGAGCATCTGGACGTCGCTGCCCTCTCCGGAAGCGGTATTGATATACAGCTTCACACCGGGCAATACCTCGGAAATGGCTTCGTAGTACATCCGGGACAAGGTAATATCCGGATTATCGGCATATTCCTCGTACATGGCGCTGAACATCGCCACCTGCTCAATTGCCTCGTTGACACGCTTGGTTTTCAAATACTGGGCATTCTGAATCAGCTTATCCGCCTGAGCCTGGGCATTGGGAAGCTGGGCATTCTGGTAGGCAATGGCTTCATTGACCACAGCCTCAGCCTGCTGCTTGGCGGTTTCCACGGACTTGAAGGCTTCAATAACTGCCACCGTGGGAGGCTCCGCATCCTGAATTCGCACATCCACCAGAGTCAGACCAATTTCGTACTCGGAAAGGATTTCGGATACCAAATCCTTGACCTGCATCTGGATGTTCTCCTTACCGTCGGTGAGCACGCTATCCACATAGGAAGAGCCGACTACGTTTCGCACCTGACTCTGAATCAGGTTCCGCAAAATCAGCTCCGGGTCGTTGGAGGAATACAGATACGCCACGGGGTCGGTAATCTTGTATTCCACAAAGAAATCAACGTTGACAATGTTGTAGTCACCGGTAATCATGGCACTTTCGCCGGAATCGGTGACGGCATTGCCGTTTTTATCCGTGGAGTAGCCCAGTTCGATTTTCTGGTAGACATTCACGTCCACCTTTTCCACCTGCTGGATGCCGAAGGGGGCTTTGAAGTGCAGACCGGGGTCTGCGATTTGGGTCGCCTGACCAAAGGTGGTCACCACAGCCTGCTGCTTATCGTCCACAGTGTAGAAGCAGGTCAGAACACCCACCAGCAGGAAGATGCCCAGTACCGAAAGCAGGACGATTTTGGTAACCTTCTCTGCCACGGATTTGTTCTTGCTCCCCGAGGCGGGCTGGCTGGGTTTGGGCTGACTGTCCTTGGGAGGCGCAGACCAGCGGTAGGTACCGTCTTGATTTTCCATTGTTACATTCTCCTTATATTATAATGTAGAGATTTCTCCGAGAAGGGCTTCCGCCTTTTCCCGAAGCTGGGCAGATGCCCAGGCAATCAGCATGATTTTCAAAACCTTTGCCACCCGTTCTTTTGCGCCGGGGATTGGCTCTGAATAATCCGCAAGCTCCTTTTCGATGGCAAGCTCCAGCTCCATAGGGTCATTGGCACTGCCGGTGCGGCTTGCCAGACGGACAAACATGAAATAAAGCTGGGAGTCATCAATCATATCATCGCTCTCATCGTCCAGATGACCGTTGATATACGTCAGCAATCCGCAAATCCGCTCCATGGGCAGTACGGATTTCAGCATATTGATGTTAATAATCCGGCAAAGCTGCCGCTGGGTATACCGCTTGCGCTCAGGAGGGGATAAAAACCCCCGTTTTACCCAGTTCTGCACCGTGTAGCTCTCCAGACCGGTAACACCCACCACCTGGCTGAGCACGATGCCGCCGCCGAGAAACATGGCTTCAAACCGCTGATCAATCTTTGTCGCATCCTCTCTGGGACACATCAGTACGGTTCCGGGAATTTTCCACTGCATTGGCTGAACCTCCTTTCGTGATGGTGATAGGATTATATCACGTGGTTACATGATTGTCAATAGCGGTTTTATAATTTTACATACTGTTCAAAAATTCCGTTTCCCCCTCTTTACGAACGGACAAAAATATAGTACAATATGCTAAGTATCTAAAGTGAGGAGGTATCGCCTTTGAATTGCATGAGATGCGGACGGATTATTGCTCTGGGACAGGCTTTTTGTAAAGACTGCCTGACGGATATGGAGCAGCATCCCGTCAAACCCGGTACCCCCATTCAGATTCCCACCCAGCCGACCGCTGCGGTGCTTCGTCCCGTACCCGTCAGAAAGGTACGGAAGCCGGAAGAGCAGATCGCACGGCTGTGGAAACTTCTTTTGTTTCAATCCGGTGCGTTGCTTCTGCTTGCTGTGGGATTGACGATTAGTCTTGTACTGCTGTTTACCCAGACAGAGATTCCCAACGAACTCCCCCTGCCGGGACAGAATTACAGTACCATCCCTTCCACCCAAGGCACAACTGAGCCAACAATCACAACCACAGAAATACCGGATGTTTCACGTGAAACATTCTTTACCCAATCATAACAAGGAGGCGGAACATGGTCAAAACCATCGCCGTTGTCAACCAAAAGGGTGGTGTCGGTAAGACCACCACCGCTGTCAATCTCACAGCCGCATTGAATGAATTAGGTGTTCGTGTGCTGCTGTGCGATTTCGATCCCCAAGCCAATGCCACCTCCGGAATGGGTGTGGACAAGCGGAGTATCAAGCATTCCGTATACGATGTGGTCATTAACGACATTCCGGCAGAGCGTGCCATCGTAAAAACCAAATTCGGTCATGTCCTGCCCTCCTCTGCGGATCTGGCAGGTGCAGCCGTAGAATTGATTACCACCCCCCATCGGGAACATCAGCTTTCCAAAGCTCTGCAGGATATCAAGTTTGATTATGACGTCATTCTCATTGACTGTCCCCCCTCTCTGGAAATGCTGACTCTGAATGCCCTTTGCGCGGCAGACAGTATTCTGGTACCGGTGCAATGCGAGTATTTCGCTCTGGAGGGTCTTTCCGACCTGATGAGCACTCTGAGAATGGTGAAGAAAAAAATCAACCCCCGTTTGGAAATCTTCGCTGTGGCACTGACCATGTATGACGGACGAACCAATTTCTGCGCTCAGGTCGCAGAGGAAGTTCGCCGTCATTTCCCCGGAAAGGTCTTCACCACCGTCATCCCCAGAAACATCCGTCTTGCGGAAGCCCCCAGTCACGGAGTTCCCGTCACTGCCTATGACCGCTCCAGCCGTGGCGCGCAAGCCTACAAGTCCATGGCGGAAGAATTCAAAATGAAGCTATAACACACCGAAAGGAATGATACCATGGCATCCCCGAAAGGTCTGGGTAAGGGTCTGGGTGCATTGCTGGGGGATTTCTCAGAAGAGTCCTCCGAAAAAAGCCCATATCAGCTCCTTCCCATATATAAAGTAGAACCGAACAAAGACCAGCCCCGCCAGGATTTCGATGAAGAAGAACTGCAGGCTCTGGCAGACTCCATTACTCTGCACGGCATCCTGCAGCCCCTGACCGTCCGCCAGCTTCCCAGCGGCTACTATCAGATTATCGCCGGTGAACGGCGGTGGCGTGCAGCCAGAATTGCGGGACTGAGTGAAATCCCCGTCATCGTCATTGAAGCCGATGACAAAAAAGCCACGGAGCTGGCACTGATTGAAAACCTCCAGCGGCAGGATTTGAACCCTGTGGAAGAAGCATTAGGTTATCAATCTCTCATTCAGGACTTCGGTCTGACACAAGAGGAAGCTGCGGCTCAGGTTGGCAAATCCCGTCCCACGGTAACCAATGCTCTGCGGCTGCTGAGTCTTTGTCCCGAGGTTTTGGAACGGCTTCGCAAAGGAGAGCTGACTGCCGGCCATGCCCGGGCAATCCTCAGCCTGAAATCCGAGAAAAAACAGATGGAAGCCGCACAGAAGATTTGCGCTTTGGGCTTATCCGTCCGTCAGGCAGAGCTGCTGTGCAAAAACATGAGCAAAGAGCCCGTACCGGAAAAGGAAGTCACATTGGCTGTGGATTACGTTGCCGAATGTGAAAAATCCCTGAGCAAACATCTGGGACGGGGTGTAAAAATCGTCAACGGAAAGCGTAAAGGACGCTTTGAACTGGAATTTTACGGTCAGGACGACCTGCAGACTCTGCTGGATGCCCTGATGCGCCTGAAATAATCAATACCAAGGAGAATGAACCATGCTGGACATTAGAAGAATTAAGGAAGATCCCAATGCCGTAAAGGCAGCCCTCCGTGCCAAGGAAGTCGATTGCGATGCTGTCATTGACCGC
The DNA here is from genome assembly GCA_017473455.1 of Oscillospiraceae bacterium. Taxonomy (GTDB): domain Bacteria; phylum Bacillota; class Clostridia; order Oscillospirales; family Oscillospiraceae; genus Faecousia. The sequence continues at coordinate 1,094 of JAFULI010000026.1, read as the reverse complement.
ATTCTGGAGCTGGATGAAACACGTCGTGCTCTGATCGCCAGTACCGAAACCCGGAAAGCCCGTCAGAACAAGGTTTCCAAGGAAATCCCCGCTCTGAAGCGTGCCGGTCAGGACGTTTCCGCTGTGTTTGCAGAGATGGCAGAGCTGAAAGCCGGTATCGCTGAGGATGCCGTCAAGCTGGATGCCGTACTGGCTGAGTACCGCACCCTGATGCTGAGTCTGCCCAACCTTCCCGACCCCGACCTGCTCCCCGGTGGCAAGGAGAACAATCAGCCCCTGCGTTATATCGGTGAAAAGCCCGTCTTCGACTTCGAGCCCAAGCACCATGTTGACCTGTGCTGCGGTCTGGGTCTGATTGACTACGAGCGGGGTGTCAAGCTGGCAGGTGCCGGCAACTGGATGTACACCGGCATGGGCGCCCGTCTGGAGTGGGCGCTGCTGAACTACTTCATTGATACCCACATTGCCGATGGCTACGATTTCATTCTGCCTCCCCATATGCTGGAGTACCAGTGCGGCGAAACTGCCGGTCAGTTCCCCAAGTTTGCCGATGAGGTTTACAAGATTGCCAACCCCACCGACGACCGCACCCACTATATGCTCCCCACCGCGGAAGCCGCTCTTTGCTCCGTGTACCGTGATGAAATCCTCACCGAGGCTGACCTGCCCCGGAAGATGTTCGCTTATACCCCCTGCTTCCGTCGGGAAGCCGGTTCTCACCGTGCCGATGAGCGTGGTATGGTTCGCGGCCATCAGTTCAACAAGGTAGAGATGTTCCAGTTTACCCGTCCCGAGGACTCCGATGCCGCTTTCGACGAGCTGGTTCGCAAGGCAGAAGATCTGGTGAAGGGTCTGGGCTTCCACTTCCGTACTGTGAAGCTGGCTGCCGGTGACTGCTCCGCATCCATGGCAAGAACCTACGATATCGAAATCCTCATCCCCTCCATGGACGGCTACAAGGAAGTTTCCTCCGTTTCCAACGCCAGAGATTATCAGGCACGCCGCGGCAACATCCGTTTCCGTCGGGAAGCCACCGGTAAGCCCGAATTTGTCCACACCCTCAACGGCTCCGGTCTGGCTACCTCCCGTATTTT
>JAFULI010000025.1 GCA_017473455.1 Oscillospiraceae bacterium | reverse complement strand
GTCGAAGGCGGCGCCCACGATGTCACCTTGCGTTCTACCTCCTCTGTAAAGTAAATAACAAAGGGGCTGCCTCAAACAATTGTTGAGGCAGCCCTCTTCGTCATATTGTAAAAGTGCAGCGATAAATGGTTGTTTACGTTGCTTAGCACCCAGCCCACCACCGTGTCATCCTGAGCGGAACGGAGCGAAGCGGAGTGTAGTCGAAGGATCTTTTTGTTGGTTTTTGCATCACTTTCAGGTGCTTTGAGAACTTCACGTTAAAGATCCTTCGACTCCGCTGGCGCTCCGCTCAGGATGACACGGTTGGGAGATTGGTGCTGTAAACAACAATTTATCTTACCATTTGCATAAGTAATGTTCATGGCGGGCAATCCCTTAATTCTTGCGTAAATTCAACAAATCCGAAATACTCAAGAAAAAAATGGCAGAACAATTTGACATCGGATGCTAAATACTGTATACTGAATTTATCCAAAAAAGGAGGATATGGCTATGAAAAGACTGATTGCTGCCATTTTGACAGTGGTTTTGGTGCTGACTATGGCTGCGTGTGCCGGCACTCCCGGGGACAATATTCCCATCAAACCCGCCACCTCTTCTCAACCTGAGGAAACGAAGCCCGATGTGACGGTTCCTGACACCTCCATCGAACCCACCGGCGATACCACCGAGCCGATTGAGCAACCCACCGAAAATCCGATTATCCCTACCGAGCCATCCCACGAGCACAGCTATACCGCCGCAGTCATCAACCCCACCTGCACGAAGGTTGGGTATACCACTTACACTTGTGCCTGCGGTGACAGCTATATTGGCAATCAGGTCAACCCCACCGGTCACAGCTACGGCGCATGGATCACGGTGCAAGAGCCTACCACCTCTGCCATGGGCAAAGCCCAGCGGAAATGCGCCGCTTGCTCTGCCATAGAGGAACACCCCCTCGACAAGATTATCGAAAACCACACCCACAGCTATACAGGCTCCGTAACCCAGCAGCCCACCTGCACTGATCAGGGTATCAAAACCTTTACCTGCTCCTGCGGCGGCAGCTATACTCAGAGTATCGGGGCAACCGGTCACGATTACACTTCCTCAGTCACCAAGTCTGCGACTTGTACTGCTGCAGGTGTTAAGACCCACACCTGCTCCAACTGCAAAAATAGTTATACGGAACCTATCGCCAAGCTGGCTCACAACTATACCTCTAAGGTAACGGCACCGACTTGCACAGAACAGGGCTACACCACTTACACTTGTTCCGTGTGCAGCAATCGCTATATAGACAACATTACCCCAAAAAAGGGCCATGATTGGAAAAATGCCACCTGCACCGCACCCAAGACCTGCAACAATTGCGGTGCGGCTGACGGTAACCCCACAGGTCACAGCTACGGCGCATGGGTCACGGTGCAAGAGCCCACCACCTCTGCCACGGGCAAAGCCCAGCGGAAATGTTCCGCTTGCTCTGCCACAGAAGAAAAAATTCTCGACAAGATTACCGAAAATCACATCTGGCAAACGGTTAAAGGCTATGCTGCTACCTGCACCAAAAACGGTCTGACCGATGGCGTAATCTGCTCCATATGCGATGCCGTCCAGACCCCACAGCAAATAATTCCCGCAACGGGACATAGCTGGTGGAATGCCACCTGCAGTGCTCCCCGTAAGTGCAAATACTGCCGTATTACCGATGGCTTGCCCGCCGAACACCAATTCACCAAGACTGTAAATTTAGGCGAAGCGGCAATGAAATATTATGTCGAAAACGTCAGTTTGGAATTTGTTGATTACGAAGGTTATACGGACTGGCTTGCAGAGGAATGCGCGAAATGCGGATATTTGGACATTGACAGCCGCAGACCTGCCCACCCCCCAATGGAGGAAGCGGATATCATGCTGGGCAAAATCAATTACCTCCGGGAACACGTCTACGGTACGGATACGTGGAATATGGAGCTGGATGCAAAATTGGTGGAGCTGGCGCAAATTCGGGTGAAGGAATTGTATAATAATTTCTCCCACACCCACGAAACCTATACCAACGCTTCCGAAAATATCCTGTACAATGTGATTACCCTTGACAAGCAACATACCAGCTGGAAGAATTCTCCCGATGACTATGCCAACATGATCAACAAAGCATATGATTATTTTGGCTACGCCCGTTGTGAAGTCTATGGAAAGATTTACGCAGTACAGCTTTTCTGGTCCTCCGCTGAACGGGATGCCTATTATACGGTAACCGAAGAAGGCTAATACCTAAATATTTAACGCCCTTATGCAGTGCCATTCTGCATAAGGGCGTTTATTTTAAGGGACATATAATCCCCATTGTTAATGTAAATTGTTGTTTACGCACCCAAGCCCCGATATGTCATCCTGAGCGAGCGTAAGCGAGTCGAAGGATCTATTTATTCGGTTTTCGCATATTTTTCGACAGTTTTCCAACCTTTACGTTCGAGATCCTTCGACTCCGCTTCGCTTCGCTCAGGATGACATGACGGGGCGATGCAAGCTAAACAACCATTTATCGTTCCGCCGGAATGCATTGGAGATACACCAATTCAGCATTCTATCAAGCAGTGCATGGCGTTTCTGTTTTTTCAGGAGAACAAATCCTCCAAAGAGCCAAAGGTATAGCCCATGTCTTTCCATTTGGTCAGAAGTTCGTCCAGAATTTCCGCATTGGTGGCAGAGGTGGAATGCAGGAGCACCACCGCGCCGTTGTGAATTCTGGGCAGGAGCTTGGAAAATGCCTGCTCCTTTGTGGGCTGGCTGTCGTTGTTCCAGTCCACATAGGCAAGACTCCAGAATACGGTTTTATACCCCATTTCCTTTGCCAGCTTCAGGTTTTCCTCGCTGTATGTCCCCTGAGGAGGACGGTAGTATTTTTGCATTTCCTCCCCGGTAATCTTCCGGTACAAATCTTCCAGTTCTGTCAGTTCTTTTCGGAATGCCGCCGGGTCTGCGATTTTGCTCATATCGGGATGGTGCATCGTATGGTTTCCCACAATATGCCCCTCCTGCGCCATCCGCTTGACCAAATCCGCATTCTGCTCCATATAATTTCCCACCAGAAAAAAGGCGGCGCTTACCTGATGCTTTTTCAGGGTGTCCAGAATTTTCTCCGTAGAGCCGTTTTCATAACCGGCATCAAAGGTCAGATAAATCACCTTGGCTGCCGGATCTCCCAGATACACCGCGTTGTACTGCTGCAGTTGTGCCGTCCCGGCATTTCCCACCGGAGGCGCTCCTTCGGTGCGGAAGCTCAGCCCCCATGCACCGGTGGGGACACTCCGTCCACCGAATATCGCCACCGCCACGGCAATTGCCGTCAGCACCGCTGCCCAAATGATTACCAAATCCCGTTTCCGCATCCCGTTCCCCCGTTTCATCGTTCTGGGGTAATGTATGCGGAAGTTTTTGGGGTTATGTCCGGCGAAGTTTCCTGCTTACTGTTTGAAATGGAGCACGCAGTCCAAAACACATCCGGCAGGCAGCATCCGAAAAAGACGGTGATTTTTGATATTTTCTTCGTCCAACGCCGAAAATATTGCACAAAAGCCGGGGTGATTTTCGTTAAAATGTTTCTTAAATAACGTTTTTTCAGGAAGAAAGCCGGAAATATACGGCGGTATTCTTAATGGTTATATAACCATTTCTTATAATTTTTAGATTATCTAAAACAAATATTTAACCATAATCAGGCGTAAAAAATTAAGTTTTTTATCAAAAATCCACTTTTACTGAAAATGTAATCCGAAACCTCCAAATTGTTCGCAAAAACCGCAATATTTGAAGAAAACGTCAATTGACGGTGGCATAATTTTTTGCTATGCTATAAGCACAACCCAATCACACCGAGAGGAGGAATTCTTATGAATTGGGCTGCAGTGGTTTGGCTCATCCTAATGGTGGTATTTCTGATTGCGGAAGCATCCACCGTATCGCTGGTTTCCCTGTGGTTTGCTTTTGGTGCCTTAGGCGCACTGATTGCCAGCCTGCTGGGGGCGCAGCTTTGGATCCAGATCCTGATTTTCCTGACGGTATCGTCGGTACTTCTGGCACTTCTGAGACCCCTGCTCCGGAAGTTTATCAAGCCGAAGGTAGTGACGACCAATGTCGACTCCGTCCCCGGTTCCACCGGCTACGTCACCGAGGATATCGACAATCTCAACGCAAAAGGTCAGGTCAAGCTGGGTTCCATGTATTGGAGTGCCAGAAGCACCACCGGCAACACCATCCCTGCCGGCACACAGGTCACTGTGGATAAAGTGGAGGGTGTCAAAGTATTCGTAACCGCAGACAATTAAGTATCAGGAGGAAAATTTATGCCATTTGTAATTGGAGCCATTGTTGTCATCGTGCTGCTGATTATTGTGATTTCCAACATCATCGTGGTTCAGCAGTCCAAGGCTTATGTCATTGAACGTCTGGGTGCGTTCCATAGCGTATGGGGCGTGGGCGTTCACTTCAAAATTCCCTTTATCGATCGGGTCGCCCGTCGGGTGAGCATGAAAGAGCAGGTGCTGGACTATCCACCCCAGCCGGTTATTACCAAGGATAACGTTACCATGCAGATTGATACCGTAGTCTACTTCCAGATTACCGATCCCAAGCTGTATGCCTACGGTGTGGAGCATCCTATGGCTGCCATGGAGACCCTCACCGCCACCACCCTTCGTAATATCATCGGCGATCTGGAGCTGGACCAGACTCTGACCTCCCGTGACGTGGTCAACACCAAAATGCGTGCCATTCTGGACGAAGCCACCGACCCCTGGGGCATCAAGGTCAACCGTGTAGAGCTGAAGAACATTCTGCCTCCCCAGGACATCCAAAACTCCATGGAAAAGCAGATGAAGGCAGAGCGTGACCGCCGTCAGGCAATCCTGCAGGCAGAAGGTCAGAAGAAGTCCGCCATCCTCATTGCCGAGGGTGAACGGGAAGCTGCCATCCTTCGGGCAGACGCGGAAAAGCAGGCTGCCATCCTTCGGGCGGAAGCAGAGCAGCAGGCTGCCATTTTGAAGGCAGACGGCGAAGCGCAAGCCATCCGTTCTGTGCAGCAGGCACTTGCAGAGTCCCTGACTCTGCTGAACGACAGTGCCCCCAACGATCAGGTTATCAAACTTAAAGCAATCGAGGCAATGCAGAAGATTGCCGACGGTCATGCCACCAAGATTATCATTCCCAGCGAAATGCAGGGTCTGGTGGGTCTTGCCACCGGTCTGGTGGAAGGCGCAAAGAGTGAGTAAGCTGCAAAAGATCCTGCTGGCAATCCTGATCCCGGTAATGGTGGCTCTGATTGTCATCACATGGGGATCGATATTCAGTATCATTCTGGCAGCCACCATGTTTCTGATACCGGTCATCTATCTGGCAAATCGCTTCATTAACACCGATGAAGGTTCAGATTTTACCGACGACGGCAACGGATAATAAAATGCAGAGCGTACCAAATGCGGTACGCTCTGCTTTATTATGGATTTTCTCTTGGTTCAATTGATGTCATGTTTTCGTTGTAACAAACCCCGTTTATTTACGGTTCGCCGTAGAGTAAGGTGAAGGACTGGTAGTGGTCGCCGGTGTAATAAATAAGGCCGTCCGTTGAGAATACGATACGCTTGGCACCTCTGCCGGAGTAGCTTCCTAAGGTGTCAATGTCACATTCATAGTAAGTATGTCCATAGGGCAGTAAGCCTTCCCGGTTACCGAAACGGTCACCGCCGATGCATTTCCCCGGGGCGTACCGCTCCAGAGAGCCGCTCTTCCAGCCCAGCTTTTTTGCCTGAGATTTGGTGATGAAATTATCCGGCAATCTGCCATACAGATGGATATACAGCGCCACATCCTCTTTGGTGGTGTAGCTGCCGTCGGGGTCGAGATACGGCTCCGGTTCCGTTGTCGGCGGTTCGGTGGTAGGCGGTTCGGTGGTGGGAGGCTCCGTGGTGGGAGGCTCGGTAGGTCTGGGACGGGTGGTGGGGGGTTCTGTCACCGGAGGACGGGTGGTTTCCGGAGGGTCTGTCTGGGGAGGCAGGGTAGACTCCGGAGGATCTGTTTGCGGTGGTAACGTGGTCTGGCTTTGGGATGAGGAAATCAGCTCCGGCTGTGTGGTTTCAAAAGACTCCTGGGGCAAACAGCCAACTAAGGACAGCAGCAATTCCAATACCAGAAGAACGCTAAGCAGTTTTTTCATGTCGTTCCTCCTTTTTTTCTTTCAGTATATCATCTCTTTTCAGGAAAGTAAATCTTCTTTTGTTTTTTGTCGCTTCCTGCGGAAAAAGGGCGAAAAATTGCACAAATTCTTCCTCCCGTTCTTCCGTTTCTTATATGGCCGCGTACAGAAAAAATCCTTGTTTTTTATGTGAAAATATGATAAAATTTAGGTTGAGATATTATGGGGATTTTATGTGATTTTTTCCCCGTTTTTCACGGTATATATAAGAAAGGAGCCGCTAAAAAATGTATTCATCCGCCTATGTTTGGGCAAAGGTTTTAAGTCATATGGAAGATCGGCTCGGTACTGTCACTGTCAGCGCATGGTTCGATGATGCCGAGGTTGTAGAGCTGAACGAAGAGCATTTGATTTTGTATTCCTCCTCGGATTTCCGACGGGATTTCATTCGCGGCCGCTGTGCGGAATATATTCAGGATGCCCTGAAGGAAATCTTCAATTCCGATGCCAAGCTCCTTGTATTTGGGGATGAGGAGCTGGCAAGCTACCGCTCCAAAGGGAAGCTGACCACCTCCATGGACTTCAATCCCCAGTTTAATTTTGAAAACTTCGTGGTTGGCCCTTCCAACCGCTTTGCCCACGGCGCTGCCATTGCCGTTTCCAAAACGCCCGGTCAGGTTTACAATCCTCTGTTCATCTACGGGCCTCCCGGTGTGGGTAAGACCCACCTGCTGTACGCCATTGCCAATGGCATCCGCAAGAAAAATCCCGATGCCAACATCGTGTATATCAAGGGTGACGAATTTACCAACGAGCTGATCCTTGCCATCCAGAACGGTAAGAATATCGAATTCCGGAACAAGTACCGGGAAGCCGACCTGTTCCTCATTGATGATATTCAGTTCATTGCCGGTAAGGAGTCTACGCAGGAGGAATTCTTCCATACCTTCAACAAGCTCTACGAAGAGCATAAGCAAATCGTCATGACCTCTGACCGGAAGCCCAGCGATATGCTGACCCTGGAAGACCGGCTAAAAACCCGTTTTGAATGGGGTCTGCTGGCAGATGTTCAGCCCCCGGATTACGAAACCCGTATGGCAATCATCAAAAACAAAGCCATCAGTCTGGGTCTGGAGCTGGATGACGAAGTCTGCCACTATATCGCCGTCAACGTCACCAACAATGTCCGTCAGCTTGAAGGCACAGTCAAGAAAATTCTGGCATACCGGGAGCTGAACAATATGCCTCTGGATTTGCCCCATATCTCCCGTGCCATCAACGATATGTTCAAAGCAGAGGGCAACGCGGTTCCCACCCCCAACCTGATTATCAGTCAGGTATGCAAGTTCTACTCTGTGGACGAGTCGGTGCTTCGGGGCAGCCAAAAGAGCAAGGGCATTGCCGAAGCCCGTCAGATGTGTATGTATCTGATCCGAAAGCTCACAAACCTGAGTCTGCCGGATATCGGCAAGGAGTTTGGCAAAGACCATTCCACGGTACTGTACAACATCCGCAAGGTGGAAACCCAGCTCAAAAAGGGCGATACCAACCTGCAGAATAACATCCGGGATATCACTGCCAACATCAATTCCTGCCTTTAATTTTCTCCACAGGGGCTGTGGAATGTGGAAAGATAAGCTGTGGAAACTTTCCGACCCAAAAATGCCTTTTTACCCCCTGTGGAAAACCCAAAAAAGTATCCACAACCCTTGTGGATAAAAAGTCCCTGCGGCTCTAAGGCGAATCCGGGTTTTCCACATAAATTTCCTCTATTACTGTTAATACTACCTAATTATTTATATATAAATATATATCTCTATTTTTTATCAGGAAAGGAAAATCGTTATGCGTTTTACCTGTGAAAAAAGCATGCTGGTTACCGGACTGAATATTGCCAGCCGTACTGTTGCTCAAAAGAGCAGTCTGAGTGTGATTGAGGGTATCCTTTGTCAGGCAGGCACCAATCTGTGCCTGACCGGTTATAATATGGAAACTGCCATTACCTATGAAATTGAAGCAGATATCGCAGACCCCGGTGTCTGCATTCTGCCTGCCAAGTTGTTTGGCGACATTATCCGCCGTCTGCCGGAAGGTCCCGTAACTGTGGTGGTGGATGATAATTACAAGGTATCCATCCGTGCCGGCTATGCCTCCTTTACCATTTCTGCGGAGAATGCCGACGATTATCCCGAGCTGCCTGACGTCAGCGCCAGCCGCTGTGTCAGCATCCCTCAGCTTGCCCTGAAGGAGCTGATTTCCGGTACGATTTTTGCCGTTGCCGAGAATCAGGGCCGTCCGGTTCACACCGGTGTCAAATTTGAGGTGGAGGGCGATACCATTTCCGCCATCGCCGTGGACGGCTTCCGTCTGGCACGGCGCACCTATCATATGGCTGAGCCTATGGAAAGAAAGCTGGCATTTGTTGTGCCTGCCGCCGCTTTGAAGGAAGTGGAGAAAATCCTCACCGATTCCGACGAGAATGTTACCTTCTCCCTGAGCCCCAAGCATATTCTGTACCAAATCGGCAGCGCCACCCTGATTTGCCGCCTGCTGGACGGTGAATTTCTGGATTGGCGCCGGGTTGTGCCTACCAATTGCCCGGTCAAGCTCTGCGCCCATGTTTCCGATTTGGCAGCTTCCATTGAGCGTGTAGGTCTGATTGTTTCCGAAAAGTATAAGAGCCCGGTGCGCTGTGTCTTCTCCAATCAGGTACTGCTTCTGAAGACCAATACCACCATCGGTGCCGCCGAAGACCGCTGTGCCATTGCCGGTGACGGCAAGGAACTGGAAATCGGCTTCAATGTCCGCTATCTTGCTGATGCTCTGCGTGCCATTCCCAGCGAGGAAGTGATTCTGGAGCTGACCAACGGTCTGAGTCCCATCGTCCTGACGCCTGCCGAGGAAAAGTATGACTATTCCTACATGGTACTGCCGGTACGGATTAAGACCAATTGATACGAGGTAATCCATGAAAGTTGTTGTTAAGAAGAAAAATGCTCCCGTTCCGGTGGTCATCGGTACGGAGTTTATCAAGCTGGAGTCCGCAATGAAGCTGATGAATATCGTCCCTTCCGGCGGCAGTGCCAAGCTGGAGATTCAGGATGGCAATGTGCTGGTTGGGGGCGAGGTCTGCACCATGCGGGGTAAGAAGCTCTATCCCGGTGACCGCTTCACCTTTGACGGGGTGGACTACCTGATTTGTATCCATGAACCTCAATAAGCTGTACCTTCAGGATTTCCGGAATTACCGGGAGCTGGAGCTGGAACTGGACAGCGGTGTAAACCTGATTGTGGGAGAAAACGCTCAGGGAAAAACCAATCTTTTGGAAGCCATCGCTTATCTTGGCTCCGGAAAGAGCTTCCGCGCCCAGAAAACAGCGGAAATGGTTCGCTTTTCCGCTCCCTTTGCGGAGCTGGAGGGAAGAATTTTCTCCCAAAGCCGGGAGCAAAGCATTCGTTGGGTGCTGTTTCCTGCCTCCCGTCCCAGAATTCTGCAGCAGAACGGGGTAAAGAAACGTTCCGCCGGAGAGCTGTTCGGAGTGTTTCCCACGGTGCTGTTCTGTCCGGAGGATTTGCTGATCCTAAAGGCAGGTTCCGCTCCCAGAAGACGTCTGGGAGATCAGGCGCTGTGCGCCCTCAGACCCAATTATGACGCAGCCCTGACGGAATACCAGCGAATTCTGGAGCAAAAAAACCGCATCCTCAAAGACCGTTTGGAGAATCCTGCCGTTGTGGAGATATTGCCGGAGTACAATGCCCGGCTTTGTCAGGTGGGTGCGCTGCTGATTTCCTACCGGGCACGGTTTTATGATGCTCTGGGAAAAGCGGCTGCCGCTTATCACGACCGGTTTTCCGGCGGTCGGGAAGAATTTACATTGCACTACCGTACGGTGTCCACGGTCACAGACCCCTTTGCACCGGTGGAAGTGCTTCGCTCCCAATTGCAGGAGCATTTACAAAGTCATTACCGGGCAGAACTGGAGTCGGTTCAGTGTCTGACCGGGCCGCATAAAGATGATTTCGATGTTCTGCTCAACGGAATCAGCCTGAAATCCTTTGGCTCTCAAGGTCAGACCCGTACCGCTGCCATCAGCCTGAAACTGGCGCAGCGGGAACTGATGGGTCGGGAATGGGGCGAAGAGCCGGTGCTTCTGCTGGACGATGTTTTGTCCGAGCTGGATGCCCGCCGGCAGGATTTTGTGCTGAACCAGATTGACCGGGGGCAGGTGTTCATCACCTGCTGTGAGCCGGGACGGTTTACCAAACTGGGAAAAACCATTGAAATCCGTCAGGGCAGGATTGAACAAGAATAGTATCTATGATCAGGAGGACTTTTCATGTCTGACGAAACGAAAGTAACACAGGAATACGGTGCGGAGCAGATTCAGGTTCTGGAAGGTCTGGAAGCTGTCCGGAAGCGTCCGGGTATGTATATCGGCTCCACCGGCTCCCGGGGACTCCATCATCTGGTTTACGAGGTAGTGGATAACTCCATTGACGAAGCCCTGGCCGGCTACTGCACCCGGATCGACGTGGAGATCCTCCCCGGAGATAT
>JAFULI010000024.1 GCA_017473455.1 Oscillospiraceae bacterium | reverse complement strand
GGTGCCCCCGAAGGGGGCGGAGAGGGCATCGTGATTTTCTTAAAGAAAATCACATCGCCGCAGGCGATAATGACACATTTTTCTGATTGCCCTCTCAGTCACGCCTTACGGCGTGCCAGCTCTCCCAAAGGGAGAGCCAAGTCGCCTGTGTTGTAAGTTAAACAACAATTTATCTGGCTTTTCTTTTTCTTGTTTTTTTGACATAAATCGATTACAATTAAGGCAAGGAGGGATGGTATGGATATTGAAGTGAATTACCGGAACAAAAAGCGGTACAAAACTGCCCGTTATCCCCTGCATCAGGGTTTTTTCTGGACTTGGCTGATTTGGCTGCTGTCCAAAATCGCGTTGCTGGGGAAGGAATATAAAGTCGAGAAAATCAACATGGAGGGTTTGAAGCCCCCCTATATGCTCCTGAGCAACCATATGCATTTCATCGATTTCGAACTGGCTGCCATGGGTACGTATCCCTACCCCGTGAGCAATGTGGTGAGCATTGACGGGTATGTCATCAAATTCTTTTTGCTGGAATGGATCGGTGCCATCGCCACCCGAAAATTCACCACGGACATCCATCTGGTAAAGTCCATCCGTAAGGTGCTTCAACGAGGGGATATTCTCGCCATGTATCCGGAAGCCCGATATACTCCCTGCGGCACACGGGCATTTCTGCCGGACTCTCTGGGCAAGCTCATCAAGATGAACAAAGTACCGGTGGTAGCGGTGGTGCATCGGGGGAATCATCTGTATGCTCCCTTCTGGAATTTCCGCCGCAAGCGGAAAGTACCTATGCACACCACCTTGAAGCAGATTTTGACTCCGGAGGAAATTGCCTCCCTTTCCGTTGCCGAAATCAATGCCATTCTCCGTCAGGAGCTGACCTACGACGAATACCGCTACCAAAAGGAAAACGGCATCCGCTTTCGGGAACCGTTCCGGGCGGAGGGGCTGCACAAGGTACTGTACCAATGCCCCCACTGCGGCGAAGAGTTCCAAATGGGCAGCAAGGGTGCGGAACTGTTCTGCAAAGCCTGCGGCAAGCGTTGGGTCTGGGAGGAAACCGGAGAACTTCGGGCTTTGGATGGGGAAACAGAATTCCCCCACATCCCCGACTGGTTCGACTGGGAGCGGCAGCAGGTTCGGCAGCAGGTACGCAGCGGCAGCTACTCCTATAGCGACGAGGTGCAGGTCTGGTCGCTGCCCAGAGTCTGGCGGTACCTTCCTTTGGGTAAGGCAAAGCTGACCCACGACCCGGAGCAGGGCTTTCTTCTGGAGGGTCATTACCGGGGACAGACCTACCGCATCCACCGTCAGCCGGAGCAGACCAACAGCCTCCACGTGGAATACGATTTCGGCCCTTTGGGAAAGAGGGATTTCATCGACATCTCCACAGAAAACGACTCCTTCTACTGCCGTCCCACTCAGGAGAATATCATCACCAAACTTGCATTTGCCACCGAAGAGATTTACCTGCTCAGCCGGGAAAAATAATGGTTGCATTTTCCGGAATAACGTATTATAATACCCAACGTTGACTTATCAACGTTGGGTATTTCTATGTGGAGGTTTCTTATGAACAACAATCTTGTGACCCGGGTGCTTTACCGCACGGTCTGCTGCACGGTTTCCTTCTTCGGGATTCTGTTTATGACGGAGTTTTTCTCCCTCACCGGCACGGATACGGCTCATTTTACCGGGGATCTTTTCTACTTTTACACCAACCTGAGCAATTTTCTTTGCTTTGGGGTCTGGCTTGCCTGTCTTACCGTAGATGTCCGTCAGCTTCGCAGGGGCAGAACCTGTGCCGCACCCTGCACCCCCTTCCTGAGATTTCTGAAACTCGCCGCTACCATGATTATTGCCATCACCTTCCTTGCTTACGGGATGCTTCTGGGAGAACCCACCAAGCTGCGGTTCTGGAACAACATTGCAAATCTTTGTTACCATGTATTCTGCCCGGTGCTGTTCCTCGTGGATGGTATTGCATTTGACGAACATAAAACCATTGGCATTCTTGACCCGGTGCTTGCAGCGGTGCTGCCCATTTTTTATGTGGTTGTGATTGAGATTATGGGTGCCTTCACCGGGCGGTATCCCTATTTCTTTTTGGATATGAGTGCTCTGGGCTTCGGCGGTCTGATGATGTGGATTGGAATTTTGCTAGGGCTGTTCCTTGTCATCGGCTACCTTCTGTTCCTCTGGGATAAGGTGGTCAGGAAAAACGGAAAATGGAAGCTGGACTTTGCCGAAACCCTACTGGTAAGCAGCAAACAACGTACCGCACCCTAATACCCCAATCCCCCCTGTTCGGCACAGGGGGGATTTTATCGTGTGGTGAATGGTTGTATACAGATTTACGCACTATCTTCACTTCTGCGGAAAGTACAGGTTCAAGTCCACGAAGCCTTCAATTCCCGGGACTGTGCCTTCGTCGGTGTATTGCCAGTAGTCGGGGGTCAGGGCAGGGGCTTGGTCGTACATGGCAAACCAAATCGGGCGGTTGCCCAAATTGGGGACATCCAGCAGGGTATTGGCAAGGTCGAGGTTGAAATACACCATGGCGGTATTCCCGGATGCCTCCACAGTTTCACAGAAGGCATTCACGCATTGCATCAGAGCTTCTGAGGTCATACCATCGGTTCGGGCGGCGGTGTCCATGTACTCCCAGTCGTAAGTCAGGGGCAAGTCCAAAGAGGTCTGTCCCAAAATTTCCAGAGCGAATGCCGCTTCCTCCCGGGCTTCTTCCGCCGTTACTGCCTGAGAGAAGAAGTATGCGCCGATTTTCACACCGGAAGCCTTGGCATTTTGGAGATTTACCCTTGCTTTTTCATCCTCGTGGAGAATGCCGTCCTTTGCGCCCCGATATCCCAGACGGATGAAGGCAAATTCCACGCCGGAAGCCTTTACCTGCTCCCAGTCAATTTCCCCCTGATAATAGGAAACATCGATTCCGGGAACGCTTTCCCGGCTCAGGCAGGTCAGCCGCCCATTTTCCCAAGCGAAATCCTCCCCGGTGAAGGGTTTTTCCTGAGGGGTTTCGGGAGTATCCTTCGGGACGCAGCCCTTAACAGAAACCGCCAGCGCCACCATCAGCACCAATGCCGCACTCAAGGCGAAAATCCATTTCCAAAACAACTGCCGCTGGTTCTTCTGTGCTGCTTTTCCCACGGTATCCCCTCCTTTTTTCTTTGCATTATACCACGGGGAGCAGGAAAACGGAAGAACAATGTCGAAGGAACACTGAGCCGTTTTCCTTGCATTCAACAAAAGTCCATGATATAATAGAAATTGAACGTTTTTTCGGAGGTTTTTCCATGAAAACACTACTGCATATCTGCTGTGCCCCCTGCGCCAATCAGCCCATTGAAGTCCTTCGGGGCGACGGTTTGGAGGTCACCGGCTTTTGGTATAATCCCAACATCCACCCCTACACCGAGTACCGTTCCCGGCTGAACTGCCTTCGGGAGTATGCCGCCACCATTGAACTGCCGCTGCTGGAGCGAAACGAATATGCCCTGCGCCCCTTCGTCCGTGCGGTGGCAGAAGATATTGAGGGTCGGTGTGTCAAATGTTATGAGTTCCGTCTGTTTGAAACCGCGCGGCAGGCGGCAGAGGGTGGCTTTGACAGCTTCACCTCCAGTCTGTTCATCAGCCCCTATCAGAACCATGAGCTGATGCGGCAGGTGGCAGAACGGGCAGCCATGGAATACGGAGTACAATTCCTGTACCGGGATTTCCGTCCCTACTTCCGGGACGGGCAAACCTTTGCCCGGGAACACGGGTTCTATATGCAAAAATACTGCGGCTGCGTTTTCTCCGAGGAAGAGCGCTATCGGAAGAAAAATAAAATCATCCCCTGATGGAGGCAATATGAGCAATTTTGAATTTTCTGTCCCCTGCCTGTTTGGTCTGGAGGGCATTGCCGGTGACGAGCTTCGCCGGCTGAATATGGAGAACGTCCGTGTGGAAAACGGCAGAGTGCTGTTTTCCGGTGACGAAACCGCCATCGCCAGAGCCAACCTGAACCTGCGCACCGGAGAGCGGGTGCTTCTGGTTTTGGCTGACTTTGAAGCGAAGACCTTTGAGCAGCTTTTTCAGGGGGTATACCGCAGTGAACTGGAGGCATTCATCCCCAAGGACGGAAATTTTCCGGTGAAGGGTCACTGTCTGAACAGTCAGCTTATGAGTGTGCCTGACTGTCAGGCAATTATCAAAAAAGCCGCCTCCCGTCGGTTGGGAGAAAAGTACGGTGTCAACTGGCTGCCGGAAACCGGGGCAAAGTATCAGCTTCAGTTTTCTTTGATGAATGACCGCTGTGTGCTGTATCTGGACACCTCCGGTGCCGGTCTGCACAAGCGTGGCTATCGGGCGGTGGGCAACGATGCTCCCCTTCGGGAAACTCTGGCTGCCGCCATGGTGATGCTGACCCGGTATCGGGGCAGAGAGTTTTTCTGGGATCCCTTCTGCGGCTCCGGCACCATTCCCATCGAAGCGGCGATGATTGCCAAAAACCGTGCCCCCGGTCTGCGGCGGCGGTTTGCGGCGGAAGCCTTCGACTGGATGCCTCAGGAAATCTGGCAGGCTGCCCGTGGGGAAGCCATCGACAAGGAATTCCGTGGGGACTACCGCATTCTCGGCTCGGACAATGACCCCAAATGCGTGTCCCTTGCCATGGCAAACGCACGGAAGGCAGGTCTGGGAGAGCTGATTCAATTCCGGGACGGAGATGCCACCAAGCTGAGCCTGCCTTCGGACAGCGGCATTATCGCGTGCAATCCTCCCTACGGTCAGCGGATGATGGAGCAGCAGAGCGCCCAGCGGCTGTATGCGGCACTTGGTCGCCATCTGAAATTTGCCGACGGCTGGAAAAAGTATATCATCACCTCTGAGCCGGAGTTTGAACACTATTTCGGCAGACGGGCGGACAAAAAGCGGAAGCTCTACAACGGCATGATTAAATGTGACTACTATATGTATACAGAGAATAAGGGGAGAAAGAAATGACCCACCTTTTCATCATCAACCCTGCGGCAGGCAGTCGGGATCGGTCGGCACAGCTCAGCGAACAGATTTCTCAGGTCTGTGCCCAAAAGGGGCTGAAGTACCGCATTGAGATTTCCAAAGCACCGGGACATTGCCGGGAGTTGGCCCGTGAGGCCGCGCAAGCCGGAGAACCCTGCCGCATCTACGCCTGCGGCGGCGACGGCACGCTGAATGAAGTGGCTTCCGGGGCTGCCGGCTACGAAAATGCCGCCGTTACGGTGCTTTCCTCCGGCAGCGGCAACGATTTTGTGAAGATTTTTTCCGATGCCGATGCTTTTCGGGATTTGGAACGGCTGCTGGATGCCGAAGAAACCGCCTTCGACATGATTCAGTGCAACGATGACCTGTCCCTGAATATCTGCTCCGTGGGACTGGATGCCAGAATTGGCACGGACGTTTCCAGCTACAAGCGGCTGCCTCTGCTCAGCGGTTTTCGGGCATATGCGGTATCCACGCTGGTCAATGTCATCCGGGGCATTGCGGAGCATTATGTGGTGGAAATCAACGGCGAGCGCATCGATGCCGAGCAGACTCTGATTTGTGCCTGCAACGGGCGGTACTACGGCGGCGGCTTCAACCCCGTACCGGAGGCTGACCCCACGGACGGCTTGCTGGATGTGCTGATTATTAAAAAAGTATCCCGTCTGCAGGTTGCCGGTGTCATCGGCAAATACAAGGACGGTCGCTACAAAGAGCTTCCCCATCTGGTGCGGCACTTCCGCACCAATAAGCTGAGAATCCTCTGCGACAAGGAATCTCCCATCAATCTGGATGGAGAGCTTCGCACCGCACAGGAGGTTACCATGGCCATCGCCAAAGAAAAGCTCCGTTTCTTCTTCCCCAAGGGGCTGACGTGGCAGGTAAAAACCCCCACGGTGGTATAACATGGGGAGCTGTGTAATTTTCTGTGCCGGAGAGTTTGATGCCCTGGCGCAGAGCGTTGGCAAAGAGGATTGGGTCATCGCTGCTGACGGCGGATTGGTACACGTTCAAAAGCTGGGGCTGACCCCGAACTGCATTTTGGGAGATTTCGACTCCCTTGGATATGTTCCCCAAAACGCGCAGGTATTTCCTGTGGAAAAGGACGACACCGATGCCATACTGGCTGCCCGTCAGGGACTTGCCCGGGGATATCGGGAGTTTCTTTTCTACGGCGGAATGGACGGCCCCCGGGCTGACCATATGATTGCCAATTTCCAGACCCTTTCCTTCCTTGCCGCCCATGGCGCAAGGGGGTATCTGGTGGGAAAGAGTACCACGGCAACGGTGATCAAAAACGAAACCGTTTCCTTTCCTGCCATTTCCGAGGGCATTGTTTCTCTGTTTTGCCTTGGTGAGGATGCCCTCGGTGTCACCATTCGGGGTCTGCAGTACCCTCTGGAAGATGGCACTCTGACTCACAGCCATCCTCTGGGAGTCAGCAATCATTTTGTGGGAGAGCCGGTTTCTGTCCGTGTGGCGAAAGGGGAACTGCTGATGCTTTATCCCACCCGGGCAGGCTTCCCGAAACGGGAGGGTCACCATGGGTAAAGATCAGGAGCAGGAGCTGGCACGGCTGGGACTGGAGCTGCTGGCGCAGGAGGGTGAGGAGGTCATCTATCCCACCACCTCCAAACGGGTCAAAGGACGAAACACAGACCGCAGCGACGTGAACACCGCCAAATGGACAAAGGAACTGGAAAAAGCGGAAAAACGCCGCTTTCCATGGTGGCTTTTGGTACTGCTCCTTGTGGGCTGTTTGATTTTTTGGGTTGTCAAAGGAAATTTCTATGGATAAGAAATCGGTTGTGGGACGGTTTGCTCCCACCCCCTCCGGACGGATGCATCTGGGAAACGTCTTTGCCGCTTTGGTGGCATGGCTTTCTGTCCGCTCCCGGGGCGGTGAGCTGGTGCTTCGGATGGAGGATCTGGACACCCAGCGGACAAGTGAAGAATACGCAGATCTCCTTCGGGAGGACTTACGGTGGCTGGGGCTGGACTGGGATCGGGAGACCCCTCCCCAAAGTCAGCGCAGTAAGGTCTATGACGGTTATTTCGAGCTGCTTCGGGAAAAGGGTCTGCTGTACCCCTGCTACTGCACCCGCAGTCAGCTTCACAATGTCAATGCCCCCCACCTTTCCGACGGCACTTACGTCTATGCCGGCACCTGCCGGAATTTGCAGATACCCCCACCGGGACGCGCTCCTGCATGGCGGGTCATGGTGCCGAACCGGGAGTTTTCCCTTCGGGATTTGGCGCAGGGGGAGTTCCGGCAAAACCTCACCACCGACTGCGGCGACTTTGTGGTGCGTCGGGCGGATGGGGTATATGTATATCAGCTTGCCGTTACTGTGGACGATGGAGAAGCCGGTGTCACCGAGGTGGTTCGGGGCATGGATTTGCTTGGTTCCGCTCCCCGTCAGATGTATCTGCAGGAGCTGTTCGGATTTCCTCACCCCACCTACGGACACGTTCCCATGCTGCTGGCTCCCGACGGACGTCGGCTGAGCAAACGGGATCGGGATTTGGATTTGGGACAGCTTCGGCTGCGGATGACACCGGAAGCCCTGATTGGTACTCTGGCATTTTCCGCCGGTCTGACGGACACAAACGCTCCCATCAGCGCAAAGGAGCTGGCAGGAGAATTCTCCTGGGAACGGCTGAAAAAAGAGGATATTTACCTCAACAGCCTATAATTTTTCCTTGCGTTTTCGACCTATTATGCATATAATACATACATTATTATGTTATGGAGGTTGCTTTCATGGCAAGCAAACCGATTTTGGTGGTTATGGCCGCCGGCATGGGCAGCCGCTACGGCGGACTGAAGCAGATTGACCCCGTGGGAAGCCACGGCGAAGCGATTTTGGATTACTCTTTGTACGATGCCCACGAGGCAGGCTTTGAAACCGCTGTGATTATCATTAAGGAAGCCATCCGTCAGGACTTTATGGACACCGTGGGCAAGCGGCTGGAGAAATGCCCCATGGAAATCAAGTATGCCTATCAGGAGCTTGACAAGCTGCCGGAGGGTTTCTCCGTTCCGGATTGCCGCACCAAGCCCTGGGGTACCGGACACGCGGTGCTGTGTGCAGCGGAGGTCATCGGGGATGCCCCCTTTGCGGTAATCAATTCCGACGATTACTACGGCAAGTCCGCTTACAAGGCGATTTATGATGCCCTTTGCAAGGCAGGCAGTGCTGACTATGACTATTGCATGGTGGGCTACGAGCTGGGCAAAACCGTCACCAACAACGGTCACGTTGCCCGTGGCGTTTGCACCACCGACGAGCAGGGCAACCTGCTGTACATCAAGGAACGTACCCGGATCGAGGTACAGGGCGATGCGATCCGCTACACCGAGGACGGTGAGAACTGGGTGGAGCTGGCTGCGGACACCACGGTTTCCATGAATATGTGGGGCTTCGTGCCGGAATTCCTGCCGGAGCTGCGGAGTAAATTCACCACCTTCCTGCAGACCGGTGCGGTTCAAAACCCGGAGAAAGCGGAATTCTTCCTGCCCTTTGCGGTGGATGAGCTGCTGCAAGCCGGCAAGGCAAAGGCAAAGGTGCTTCGCTCTGCCGACAAGTGGTACGGTGTCACCTATGCCGCAGACAAGCCTCAGGTAGTCGCCGCCCTGAAGAAAATGGCGGAGGAAGGCAAATACCCCGATGGTCTGTGGAAGTAAAAAGGAGCAAATACTATGAACATCACCAAGGATATCAAGTACATCGGAGTCAACGACCATCAGGTTGACCTGTTTGAGGGACAGTATGACGTACCTAACGGTATGTCCTACAATTCCTACGTCATCATGGACGGGAAGGTTGCCGTCATGGACACCGTGGACAAGAATTTTACGGAAGAATGGCTGGGTAATCTGGCAGCCGCTCTGGAGGGCAGAAAGCCGGACTATCTGGTTGTCCACCACATGGAGCCTGACCACAGCGCATCCATTGACGTATTTCTGAATACATACCCCGAGGCAGTGGTGGTTTCCTCTGCCAAGGCATTTGCCATGATGAAGAATTTCTTCGGCTCGGACTACGCAAGCCGCCGTGTGGTGGTGGGCGAGGGAGATACCCTTTGTCTGGGTAATCACACCCTGACCTTCGTCACCGCTCCCATGGTGCATTGGCCGGAAGTCATCGTCAGCTATGACAGCACGGACAAGGTGCTTTTCTCCGCTGACGGCTTTGGCAAGTTTGGCGCTCTGGATGTGGAAGAAGAATGGGATTGTGAGGCACGTCGCTACTACATCGGCATTGTGGGCAAGTACGGCGCTCAGGTGCAGGCTCTGCTGAAGAAGGCAGCCGGTCTGGACATTGCCATCATCTGCCCCCTCCACGGCCCGGTGCTGACGGAGAATCTGGGACATTACATCGGGCTGTATGACATCTGGTCTTCCTACCGGGTGGAGAGCGAAGGTGTGGTAATTGCCTACACCTCCGTCTACGGCAACACCAAAAAGGCAGCCCTGCTGCTGGCAGAAAAGCTGGAAGCCAAGGGTGCCAAGACCTCCGTCCACGACCTTGCCCGGGATGACATGGCAGAGGCGGTGGAGGATGCCTTCCGTTACAACAAGCTGGTGCTTGCCACCACTACCTACAACGGGGATGTCTTCCCCTTCATGAAGACCTTCATCCACCATCTGACAGAGCGGAATTACCAGAACCGCACCGTTGCCCTGATGGAGAACGGCTCCTGGGCGCCGGTTGCTGCCAAGGTCATGACCAAAATGCTGGAGGGCAGCAAGAACCTGACCTTTACCGCAAACAACGTCAAGATCCTCAGCGCGGTAAATGCCGACACCGTCGCCCAAATCGAAGCCCTCGCGGAAGAACTGGCATAATATTACCCCTCTCTTGCTTTGTAAGAGAGGGGGATTTTTTGCACCGTGGCAGATAGATTGTTATTTGGCTGTGCCAAACAACAATCTATCCCACAAAAAGAACCTCCCTCCGGAGACCGGAGGGAGGTTTTGGGTATGTTACATATCGAAGGGTTCCATGCCCAGAACGGGGTGGCCGTTCTCGGACAGGTAGTTCAGCAGCTCCTCGGGATCCTCGGTGCAGACGGTTTCATCGGCAATCATGTCGGTGAAGTTCTCAACGCCGTACATATCCAGAGCGGTAGCATCCAGACGCTCACGCATCTGATCCTTCAGCATCTTGGGCATCCAGACGATACGGCCGGGGCCGCCTTCTGCAGCGATGAACTTATGAGAGGAGATGAAGTGCTTGCCGTGACCCATGAAGCCGGGAGTCTGAACACCGCCACCGGTCATGGAAGCCATCTCGGAGAAGGTCATGCCCAGAGGTGTCATGCCTGCGTGCTCACGGCAGGTGATGACAACACCCATGGAAACAGGCTCAACACCGCAGATACACTCGAAGCAGCCGCAGGAAGTCATGGGATCCTGGAACAGGGAGTACAGAGTGGAAGTCCAGGCATTTCAACCTCAGTCTCAAAATTGTATTCGTCATTTCTCAGAACGAATAAGTATCTGCCCTCG
>JAFULI010000023.1 GCA_017473455.1 Oscillospiraceae bacterium | reverse complement strand
CAGCGTAGAATTCCTTCAGGCTGGCGACTTCCCACTGGGAAGCCAGGTCAGAGATTTCCAGACCGACCTTGGGTGCGTTCTCGATGGGTGCATCGAAGGTGTAGAACGGCATCACATTCTGGCCGCCGACGACGATTGCCTTGTCACCGGTGCCCAGAGTCACGGCATTGATCTTGCCGCTGTAGGGCTGCGTCTTGGGAGCGAAAGACATTTTTGGTAATCCTCCTTGGTTTGTTGTTGATGTATTTTAGATATCGAGCCTCCTCCGAAAAAAACGGAGAAGCCCTTAGTCTACGAACGGATTACAGTCCGATGGACTGCATGATGCCCTTCAGGGCGGTTTTCATAGGAGCGGTGTCCGGAAGCTTGGCGGAAGGCTCACCGTCGCAATCGCAGCGGTAGACCCCTTCGTCATGGGGAAGCACACCGAACAGAGTCAGCCCGTGCTTTTCGATTTCGGCACGGATGCCATCATCCAGCTCGCCGCCGGGGGCACGGTTGACAATCAAGCCCATCTTACCGGGCTTCAGCTCCATCTGCTCCACCATTTCCGCAATTCTTGCCACCGCCTGAATGCCGCGGCGGGAACAGTCGGAAATCAGAAGCATGGTATCCACATGGGGAAGCGTACCTCTTGCCACGTGCTCAAGTCCGGCTTCATTGTCCATAACCACATAGGAATAGTTGGGGACATATTTATCCATCTGCCGCTTGAGCATGCTGTTGACAAAGCAGTAACAGCCCTCGCCCTGGGTGCGGCCCATGATGAGCATATCGAAGTCGTCTTCCTCAATCAGAGCCTGACTGAATTTCATCTCGGCGAAATCGCCTTTGGTCATTCCCGCAGGAATGGTCTTTTTGAGTTCTGCCTGCGCCATCTCCTCACGGATCTGACCCAGACTGGTTTCCGGTGCAACTCCCAACACCTCGTTGAGGTTGGAGTTGGCATCCGCATCCACTACCAGCACCGGGCCATTGCCCTTTTTGCACAGATAGTCGATAATCATGCCGCAGGTGGTGGTTTTACCCACGCCGCCCTTGCCGGCTACCGCTATGGTATGAGGCATTGCGGTATCCTCCTTTGCTCTTAGGGAACTCGCATCCGAAAATGAGCATAGTAACCCCATATGGATGCTACAATATCGTACCACAGACAGCCAGTAAATTCAAGGAGCAATTTCAACAAATTAAACCCATGTATCTTGTGCAAACCCAGTCAACTTCAAAATTCCCCTCAATTATTGTAAAGTTTGGACTAGAAAAGGCGAATAAGGTGTGGTATACTGATGCCGTATGATTTCCAAGTACGATTTTGTAAGGAAGGTGAGCAATTGGAAAACTATACTAAGTATCAGTTGAAGGCCGCCGAAGAGATCATTCCGTTCCTGAACGGAACGGACAACATCTTCGTCCTTGCCTGCAACAAGTGTTTCAAGGAATTTGAAACCCTCCATGAGCCTGATTGCGAAGCATTCATCCAGATTGCGAAAGCACAGGGCAAGACCGTCACCGGCAGTGCCAAATTTGATTTTCTGTGCAACAAGAACCGCACCGCCAAGCGTCTTGCGGAGCTGATTCCCGAAGGCACAGAAAGCATCTTTGTGATTTCCTGCGGTCTGGGTGTACAGACCATCGCGGATCTGGTATCCCTGCCGGTTTATGCCGCTGCCAATTCTCTGAACTACACCGGTCATCACGGTATGGCACTGACGGACAAGGCTTGCGATGCCTGCGCCCAGTGCTATCTGAACATTACCGGCGGTATCTGCCCCATCGTGGACTGCTCCAAGAGTCTGGTCAACGGTCAGTGCGGCGGTGCCAAGAACGGTAAGTGCGAAGTCGATCCCAACAAGGACTGCGCATGGGAGAACATTCAGCGCAGACTGGCTGCTCAGGGCCGTGTTTCCGAGCTGACCGCTCAGAGCGTACAGGTTCGGGACTACTCCAAGGTCAATTTCGACCTGATCAGCCGCTACGTCAAAGCCATCCGTGAAAAGCGGTTTGAGGGCTATCCCGGCGGTGTTCATCCCGTTGAGGGTAAGGAAGCCACCGAGCATCTGCCTCTGGTTCGCTTCCCCGAGCCTAAGAGCGTTGTACTTCCCATGTCCATGCATCTGGGCGCTCCTGCCACCCCCGTTGTGGCTGTGGGTGACAAGGTCAAGGTGGGTCAGGTTATCGGTGAAGCCGCAGGCTTCATCTCCGCTCCCGTCCACGCCAGCATCAGCGGTACTGTGGTTGCCATTGAGGAGCGTCCCCATGCCACCAGAGGCACCTGCCTTGCTGTGGTCATCGAGTCCGACGGTCAGAACACTCTCCACGAGTCCGTCCGTCCCAACAAGCCTCTGGACGAGCTCACCGGTGATGAAATTATCGAAATCGTTAAGAACGCCGGCATCGTAGGCATGGGCGGCGCAGGCTTCCCCACCTACGTCAAGCTCAAGCCCAACAAGCCCATCGAGGCTGTGCTGCTCAACGGCTGCGAATGTGAACCTATGCTCACCGCAGACCATCGGGTACTGCTGGAGTTTGCCGACGATATCATCTTTGGCCTGAAAGCCATGATGAAGACCCTGAACGCCCCCAGAGGCGTCATCGTCATTGAGGACAACAAGCCCGATGCCATCGAGCTGATGCAGAGCAAGATTGCCGGCGAGGAAGGCATGGAGGTCTGTGTCGCCAAGACCAAGTATCCTCAGGGCGGCGAAAAAATGCTCATCAAGCGTGTGCTTGGCCGCAGCGTTCCCAGCGGCGGTCTGCCTGCAGATGTGGGTGCGGTGGTGAGCAACGTCAGCACCGTCAAAGCCATCTCCGATGCCATTCAGAAGGGTATGCCCCTGATTGAGCGTGTGACCACTGTCACCGGCAAGTACATCCCCCACCCCGGCAACTTCATCGTCAAAATCGGCACCAATGCCGCTGAGCTGGTGGAAGCCTGCGGCGGTATTCAGGGTACCGATGAGACCATCAAAGCCGGCGGCCCCATGATGGGCTTTGTGCAGGAGCATCTGTACACACCCATTATGAAGGGTTCCAACGGCATCATCGCCATCGACACCGACAATGCCGAGCCTCAGGAATGCATCAAGTGCGGCCGCTGTGTGGACGTTTGCCCCATGGATCTGGCGCCGCTGAACTTTATGAAGTATGCCGGCACCGGTGACTGGCAGGCCTGCAAGGAAAGCAACATCATGGACTGCATGGAGTGCCGCTGCTGCGAATACATCTGCTCGTCCAAGCTGCCCCTGGTCACTATGATCAAGCTGGGTAAGAACGGCGTAAGGGGGTTGAAGTAATATGCTGATTACTGAACTGAAATCCAAAGATACCATTCTCTCCCTCCTCACCGGTAAGGTTTTTATCATCAACTGCCACGGCTGTAAGGAGGTCTGGTTCCCTGAGGAGGATGCCAACGCTCTGCAAAAGGAGCTGCCCAACGTCACCGGCATTCTCACCACGGACTACATCTGCAACCCCGAACATCTGAAGCTCCGCCTGAGCAAGCACGAAGCTGCCATCAACGAAGCGGATATGATTCTGGTGTTCTCCTGCGGTGTCGGTGTTCAGACCGTTGCCGGGTTTTTCCCCGAAAAGAAGGTCTGCGCTGCCTGCGATACCTATGCTCTCCCCGGCTTCCAGGGTGTAACCCCTCTGGAGTATGACTGCAAGCAGTGCGGCGAGTGCTACCTGAACCTCACCGGCGGCATCTGTCCCCTCACCGCCTGCTCCAAAGGACTGGTCAACGGTCAGTGCGGCGGTGCCAAGAACGGTAAGTGTGAGGTAGACCCCAACATGGAATGCGGCTGGGAGCGAATTCAAAGACGGCTGGCTCAGATTGGCCGTCTGGACGCGCTGAAGTGTCCCGTTCAGGTTCGCAACTATGCCACCGATGCCGAAGTATCCAAAAAATAACGATTAGGAGTACATGAATAATGAGAATTACCGAATTGTTTGATAACGGTGAGTTTGTCGTTACCGCAGAAGTAGGCCCTCCCAAGGGTATCAACGTGGATCACGTGGTGGAAGAAGCCAAAGAGTATCTCAGCGGCATCACCGCAGTCAATGTCACCGATAACCAGTCCTCCGTCATGCGTATGGGCTCTCTGCCTGCCTGCATCGCTCTGAAAAACGCAGGTCTGACCCCCATTCTCCAGCTCACCTGCCGTGACCGCAACCGGATTGCTCTGCAGTCCGAGCTGCTGGGTGCTGCTATGCTGGGCATTGACAACATCCTCTGCCTCACCGGTGACCACACCAAGATGGGTGACCATCCCGGTGCAAAGCCCGTTTTCGATCTGGACTCCGTTTCCCTGCTGCACACTGTGTGCCAGTTGGAAAAGGGTATGGATCTGTCCGGCAATCCTCTGGTGGGCGAGGCTCCCAAGTTTGCCAAGGGCGCTGTAGTCTCCCCCTGCAGCGATTCCGTGGACGCTCAGCTTGCCAAGATGGAGCGCAAGGTCATGGCTGGTGCTGAGTATTTCCAGACGCAGGCTGTTTTTGACTCCGAGAAGTTCATCAGCTTCATGGAAAAGGCAAAGCAGTTTGGCAAGCCCGTGCAGTTGGGTGTCATCATCCCCAAGTCCGCAGGCATGGCAAAGTTTATGAACAATAACGTTGCCGGTGTCCATGTGCCTCAGCACATGATCGATGCCCTCGCCGCTGACAAGGAGCGTGCCAAGGCCGGTATCACCGGTGTGGAAATCGCCGCCCAGATCATCAAGGAATGCCGCCCCTACTGTCAGGGTGTGCATATCATGGCACTGGGCTGGGAAGCCAAGGTGCCTGAGCTGCTGAAGCTCGCCGGTATCTGATATACTACAAAGCAAACATGGCGTGCTGTGACGGTACGCCATGTTTGCTTTGATTTATTAGGTAAAAGAAATATTCAGGCCCTCGACAAAAAGGGGTTGAAATTTCCATTTGCGTCTGGTATAATACCTCCATTCGCAGGGTTCGTATATCGGTAATACAACGGCTTCCCAAGCCGTGAAGGCGGGTTCGACTCCCGTACCCTGCTCCAGAAAAGACCCCACATTTGTCTACGACAAGTGTGGGGTCTTTTCAACTAAATCCGTCCTATCGGACGGGATAAATCCCGCTTTCGTGGGATGAAATCACTTCGTGATGAAATCCGACTTCGTCGGGAGATAAGGACGGATTTAATTTCATCTGCGAGGCAGATTTCATCCGAGCGGAGTGAGGATTTCATCGCGCTTTGCGCGATTTCATTGAACTATACACGGATTTGTGCTATAATCAATTCGATAAATAAGAATTTGTGGAGAAATCCTTATGGAATGGTTTAATATATTTGGTTTGATTTTCGTAGTTGTTATTATGATTCCAAACATTATTTTTGCAGTTAGATGTAAAGATGGTTTTGAAAACAGGTGGAACAACAAAGCAATCGAGGTCTTTGAACAAATCGGAAGATTTGGTTGCTTTGGATTTATGATTTTCAACATTTCAGGAACTTGGTTTGGCTGGTGGTCTGATGAAGCATTTGCAATATAACTAATCATTGATTCTTTATTAATTGCCCTTTATTGTGCTATATGGGTTATTTGCCGGAAGAAAAATAACATTTACAGAGCATTGGCACTTTCCGTAATCCCATCAGTAGTTTTTCTGTTTTGTGGAGTTGTGAGCAGGTCAATATTGCTGATTATTGCAGCGATATTATTTGCGCCAACGCATATTATGATTTCGTATAAGAATGCCAAATGAGATTATCAAATTCGCATTTATCGAACGGATCCGATACACTACTTTTGCTTACCCTTACCTCGATTCTAGTCCGTTTGGTTACTCTTAGTCAGAAAAGACCCCACATTTGTCTACGACAAGTGTGGGGTCTTTTCAATGAAACAAATCCCTTGCGGGATTTGTGAAATAACGCTTCGCGTTATGAAATAGCTGACGCTATGAAATACGCTGCGGCGTATGAGGGATTTATTTTATTTCACATTTTGCCGCTAAGGCAAAATATGTCTGTCGAGAAACCCCAGCCTTGAAGCTCCCCTCAAATCCTCCGGATCACACCGCAGGCGATCTTCTTCCCGGCATTGCCGGCAGGCTGAGTGGTGAAATCATCGGGGTCTGAGTGAATGACTACGGTTTTGCCCATGATTTCCGATACCCGAAAACGGTCAGTCAGGACGGTCATCTTCGCTCTTGCGTTGGTACACAGCAACGGCGGCAGGTCTCCCCGATGGTCGGGATGGGGGACGTTATCCGGATCATAGTGGGTGCCGGTGTCAGGAAACCCTTCTCCCCTGCAGCTTCCGCCTGCATGGATATGGAAACCGAAAAATCCGTCCCGTGGCAGTCCTAAAATATCTGCCATTACCAGAACACCGCCGCATTGCTGATAGAAGTATACCATTCCTTTCAGTTCGGGATGCTCCGGGTTTCCC
The DNA here is from genome assembly GCA_017473455.1 of Oscillospiraceae bacterium. Taxonomy (GTDB): domain Bacteria; phylum Bacillota; class Clostridia; order Oscillospirales; family Oscillospiraceae; genus Faecousia. The sequence goes on along the minus strand of JAFULI010000023.1, from coordinate 9,696 downwards.
ATCACCCGGGCAGCAGCTTTGGGCAGCCGACATGGCTCCATCATACATCACCTCAGACAGCCTATGCAGACCGGGAACTAAAAATGACTCAAATCTTTATTGTACGGTAATATCACTTTTCAATATGCCTCGCAGTGGTTTTCTGCGGGGTATTTCTTCATATGCGGACATTTCGCCGCAGGAGGGATACAATCCCAAAGGCAGCTTCTGCATATGCAAAATATCAGCGACTGATTTTGTACATTTATCCGAATCTACTGCAATTTCGGAAAGAAATGTTTACTTATTTCCATCTTTCTGTTAAAATTTTAATGTAAAATGCCGTGTTATACGGTGAAATACATATTTTGGAGGATGATCGAACGTGAGAAAAATTTGGTCAAAAGCTCTGTCGGTTTTTCTGGCGCTGGTTCTGGTGGCATCTGCTGTATGTCCCACCCTTGCCGCCACCTACCGTCCGGGTGCCCAGTCCGGTCCTTCCAGCTCTTACGCAGGGGGCATTTACTATCAGAATTTCCGTCGTGTTCCCATTACCGGTGACAACCGCACCGACCTGATTGCCATTGCCCTTTCTCAGCTTGGCTATCAGGAAGGCAAAGCCAACGTCTACTTCACCGCTGCCGATACCGCCGACGTAGAGAACTACGGTCTGCTGCTGTTCAGCGAGAAGGTTACCACCCCCACCTTCGATACCGCCATTGCCCATACCGAGGGCTGGTACGAGTCTAACGGCTATCTGGGTGTTACTACCCCCGGTATCGCCGCCGAGCAGGTGGACGAGACCTTCTACTGTGCCGCTGTTTACACCGGCACCGACGGCAACACCTACGTTTCCGGCGTGATCTCCTACTCTCTGGGCTACTACCTTGAGAATCGGGCAAACGGCACCGCAATGCCCAACTTCGCCAAGGCCACCGGTGTTTACGCCTACTACGCAAAGACCCTGTTCAACGCCTAACCAAAAAGCCGCCACCCATCCCCGGGTGGCGGCTTTTGGTTTATTGGTATTGTTCCCAAGATACCTCTGTCCATGTGGTGGTTTTGAAGTGGCTGCGGATGGCTGCGCTCATGATTGACAGCTTCTTTCGCAGGGCTTGGGAGGTCATCAGGTCTGTGGCATCGGTACCCATGACATATTCAAAAATCCTTGCTCTATCCTCACGGGCATTGATTCTTCCGTAGCTGTCCACAAAGAAACAATCCGAGCCGGAAGTCTGGTACGTCCACTTGGTATTGCTCTGGTATCCGGTATCGTACTTACCATAATAATTGAAGCCGTTGGGATTGCAGGCTTTCCATGCGCCGGTATCAAAGGTATCGGTGGAAATCTTCATTTCGATGGCATGCCATAGCTCGTGGTGAATGGTTTGGGACAGCGCATCGTTGGTAACATCCAGCGTCAGAATATATCGGTTACCATTCGGCTTTGCCATGCCCACCGGCTCCAGAAGTCCCTGCAGCTTACCGGTCAGGCAGAAATAGATTCCGCCCTCACGAACGCCGTTACGAAACTGCTTCAAAAAATCGCCGGGGTAACGGTCAAGGGCAGTCTTCAAAGTATCCAGTGCAGCGGCAATGGTCTTGGGGTCAGAAAGCTCCGCGGCATAATCACCGCAATACCCTTGTGTCTGCACACCGATGAGGATGGTGACACCGTAGGTCTTTTCCAGCTCATCTGCCTGCTTGCGAACATCGGAAAGCTCCGCCGGAAGCTTAGGCCCTTGAACCTCGTTCAGATAGCGGTTAACCACCTTGGTATCCACCAAAGCGGACAAGCTCTGGGTAGAAACGGGGACATTGGCGGAATACGTCAACTCTGTGGTATCTATCAGCACCGGAGCGAAATCGTAGCCCTTTTCATAAATGCCGAAAATCAGGTTTTCTTCCCGAAGGTAGACGGGAATGGCTGTGGCAATTTCATAGTTGTAGACTTCCAAATCGCAGGAAACGCCGCCCTGCCCCATGTCAAAAACGCTGGTATAGGAATACTTTTCCTCAACAAACTTACGGCGCACCATCAGATCAGAGCCAAGCAGCATTCCGTAGTTCACGATATCGCCGCCCAAGTCCGTGGAGGTCATGACCCGGACAGAACCGCCCTTCAAAGAGCCGAAGTACAGATCATTGCCGTAGGCGGTGGCATTGGTACGGGTAGCATAGAAATTGTCTCCCTGCAGCCAAACGAAGGTAAACTCATCGCTGACCATGAGAAAATCTCCGGTACGGGCATCAATGACGCAGACACCGCAGTTCTGATTATAAGCCGACAGGTAGAACCGTGCCACCAGAATATCCTTATCCGGGTGGACACCAATCAGGCTATCCAGACGAAGGTCATATTGGAGCATCATCCGTCCCCGATTGCCGGTCTGGACATCCATGCGGTAGAGGACATTGTTATTGACATAATAGTAATTCTGCCGGTCATAGGAGAAGTAGCCATCCACATTGGGGGCATCAAACTCCTTGACTACCTTCAGAGTATCGTCGTATTCATAAAAACGCTTTGCTGCCGGGTCTGCCAGCATAAAATGCCGGTCAGAGAAGCACTGCTCCACCAGTTCCCGAGTACTGCCGTTCTTGCTCTGGTGAAGAACCTTATCCTTGCGAACATCCACAATATCCAGAGAGTTGATAATCTTGCTCTTCCCATCGTAATAATTACGGGATGCCAGAATTCTCCCCTCCCCCAGATACAAGAATTCCGGGAAGGTACGCCACACAATGCTCTCCAGTCGGGTAACCGGGTTTCCCAAAGGCTTCGGCTCGGTGGGTTTTGTCGGCTCTTCGGTAGTGGGTTCGGTGGAGGGTTCTGTGGTCGGTTCCGTCGTTGGTTCCGTCGTTGGCTCCGTGGTGGGTTCGGTTGTCGGTTCGGTCGTTGGTTCGGTGGATGGTCGGGTGGTGGACTGTGCAGATGATTGGGTTGCAGTGGTATCGGTTTGCTCCGGCTGGGTGGTGGTATCCACAGCGGTCTGACCGCATCCTGCCAGCAACAGCACTGCCAACACCGCCGCCATCAGGCGTATTCTCATTTTCATTGACCTCGCCCCCTTTTGGGTGTACTATATCACAGCTTTCTCCGAAAAGCAAACAAATTGGCAAAATTTTGTCAGATTAGGCAAAGTATCTTCGAAAAGTTAAAAAATCAGACATAGGTTTTCAAAACCTAAGTGTTGAAATCCCTGCGGAAATATGGTAAACTGGGGCGTAAGGTTTTATGAATGAGGAAACACTATGACAAAAAGAATTCTGAAAATCACCGCCGCCGTGTTGGTCACGCTGCTGGTGCTTTTTGCTTTACAAAGGGTATTGACACCAAAATATGTGTCCGAGGCTCAGGACGGACGGCTGATTGCGGAATATTATTCCTCCGCTAAGAATCACGATGTGGTGTTTATCGGCGACTGCGAGGTTTATGAGAACATCTCCCCCGTGACTTTGTGGGAAGAATACGGCATCTCCAGCTACGTCCGTGGCAGTCCTCAGCAGCTTATCTGGCACTCCTACTACCTGATGGAAGAAACCCTGAAATACGAGAAGCCCGATGCTTTTGTGTTTAATGTTCTGTCCATGAAGTACGGCGAGCCGCAGAGCGAGGCTTACAACCGTCTGGCTCTGGACGGCATGAAGTGGTCCGCTTCCAAAGTCGATGCCATCAATGCCTCCATGACGGAAGAAGAGGAATTCATCACTTATGTATTCCCCCTGCTTCGGTTTCATTCCCGTTGGAGTGAATTAAAAGCCGAGGACTTCCGTTACGCTTTTCAAAAAGCCCCTCAGCTTTCCATCAACGGCTATCTGATGCGGATCGATGTGGACGGTGTGGAAGAGCTTCGCAAGGGGCAGGAGCTGGCAGACTATTCTTTCAAGGACATTTGCTGGGAGTATCTGGACAAGATGCGCCTTCTATGTCAGGAAAACGGTGTGAAGCTGATTTTGATGAAAGCCCCCACCAATACCCCCCAGTGGTACTGGTATGACCAATGGGATGTGCAGGTGGAGGCATATGCCAAGGAGCATGGTCTTCGCTATTACAATTTCCTGAAAAACACCGAAGAAATCGGTCTGGACTACACCACCGACACCTACGACCAAGGCGGACACCTGAATCTCTCCGGTGCTGAAAAGCTGTCGAAGTATTTCGGTAACATTCTGGTGCAGGAGTTGAAGCTGGAAAGTCATCACGGCGAAAAAGATTATCAGCAGGTCTGGGACACGCTGTGCGCTCAGTACGAACAAATCCGTCAGACCCAGGAGCGTCTTCTGGCGGAAAACGGGAAACTCACCGGCTTTACCGGTCTGGATTAATTGAAACGAAAGAAAGGGACGTATATGAAAAAGTATTCCATTGCGATTTTACTTCTGGCAGCGGTTCTGCTGCTGTGTGCCTGCACCGGCACAACTCCGGATACCACCGGTGCTTCCGGGAACAGCAACGCAGGTGCATCCGACACTCCCATCGGCTATCTGTTTACCTACAACGGTCTGGAATTCGGTGTGGATATGCCCGCCGCTGATGTGCTCAAGGCACTGGGCACTCCCAAGGACAAGTACACCTCCAAGAGCTGCGCCTTCAACGGCGAGGACACGGTCTACTACTACAGCAGCATTCAGGTGTCCACCAACAATGAGCAGGGCTATGAGCGGATTTACTCCATCTATCTGGAGGACGATCTGGTGTCCACCCAGAAGGGTATCTGCGTCGGCAGCACCGAGGCTGCGGTGAAGGAAGCCTACGGTGAGCCAGGAAGCAAATCTTCCGATGCCGCTTTGATTTATGAAAAGGACGGCATGACCCTGACCTTCAACCTGAAGGACGGTAAGGTTACCACCATTATTTACAATCTGGTATAACAAATAACAATCCCTGTACCCGAATGCGGTACAGGGATCGTCTTATATGTAATGGTATTTTTTACGGAAGAGGAACGTAAAGAAGGCAGTCAGCATCAGTGCTGCCAATTCAGAAACAAGAATAGATGACCAGATACCGTCCAACTTGATAAACACGGGCAATATCAATACCGCTGCAATCTGGAACACCAAAGTGCGGGCAAAAGAAATGACCGCGGAGATCAGTCCGTTATTCAGTGCGGTAAAGAAGGCAGAGCCGTAGATATTAAAGCCGCACACCAAAAAGGAGAAACTGTAAATCGTAAAGCCCCGAAGGGTCATTTGGTACAAAGCTTTATCATATCCCACAAAAATTCCGGACAACGGTGCTGCAAGGAGTTCCCCTGCAAGCGTCATGCACACCGACAGAATCCCCAAGATCAACAGACTTTTCCGAAGCAGACTCTTCAGCTCGCTGTGGTTGCCTGCACCATGATGGAAGCCCACAATGGGAGCAGAGCCAACAGAAAAACCGATAAACATGGCAACAAAAATAAAGTTTACATACATGATGGTACCGTAGGCGGCAATGCCATCCTCACCGGCATAACGCATGAGCTGGAAATTATACAAGATCCCCACCAAAGACATGGAGATATTGGTAACCAGCTCCGATGAGCCGTTGGTTACCACCCGAAAGATATCCTTCCCGTTAAACTCCGGTTTTACCAGTCGCAGCAGACTGGAATTGGGTCGCAGGAAGTACACTATGGGAATCAGCGCCCCCAAAACCTGACTGCAAGCCGTTGCCACAGCAGCACCCACCAATCCCCAGCGGAACAAGCCAACGAGGACAGCATCCCCGATGATATTGCCAAAACCGGAAACCAACGTCATAATCAGCGACAAATTTGGCTTCTCCGCTGCCACACAGAAACTCTGGAAGGCAAACTGGAGAGCGTAAGCTGTCAGGGCAAGCTGGACGATGGTGCCATAGAGCACACAGTCGGAAAGCATCTGCCCCTCCGCTCCCATCCAAATTGCCACCGGGCGCATAAAGGCAATGGATACTACCGTAAGTACCACACCGCAGGCGGCACCAATCAGCACCAGCGCGGAAAAAAGACGGTTTGCCTTCTCCCGTTTTCCCATGCCGAGGTGCATGGAAATCAGCGCCGTACCGCCGGCACCCAGCAGGAAACCTACAGCACCGAATACCATCACATAGGGCATAATAAAATTCACAGCGGAAAAGGCGGTTTTTCCCGCAAAATTGGACACAAAAATTCCGTCCACTACACCGTAAACCGAAGTAAATATCATCATTGCAATAGAGGGCAGCGTAAATCTCAGCAGTCTTGGGACGGTGAAATGGTCGGACAGCTTTATCTTAGACACAGTTACGGTTTCCTTTCTTGAACATACATCGGGAGCTATTATAGCCCATGTGTTATAAAAATGCTACCATTATTTCCACTACGGTGGTATAATGAGAAAAAAAAACATTCGGGAGAACACTATGATTTCATTAACGAGCCCCCACGGGGTCTTACAATGGCGGCAGCTTTTCCGGCTGTACCGCAAAGCTTTTCCGGCATCGGAGCGAAAGCCCTTTTCCATGATCCGCAAAATGTACCGCCTTGGGCGGACAGATATCTGGTGCGTCCAAAGAAACGGAAAATTTCTTGGACTTGCCATCACCATCAACTCCCCTGAGATTATTCTGCTGGACTACTTTGCCGTTGAGGATCAGTACCGGGGGCAGGGCATCGGCGGTGAGGCTTTGGCTGCTTTGCGAAAGGCATATCCGGGAAAAGGACTGTTTATTGAGATTGAAAGTCCCTATGAGGAAGGGGCAGATCAGGCACTTCGGCAGCGAAGGAAAGACTTTTATCTGCGCTGCGGCGGTGTTCCCATGGAGGTCATGGTGCGGCTGTTTGGCGTAAAGATGGAGCTGATTGGCTGGGATTGCCGTCTGGATTTTCAGCAGTACCACAGCTTTTATCACGACAACTATTCCCCATGGGCAGCCGAACATATTTTACCGGAGGTGTATCCCCGGTAGGTGATTGATCTTCCAAACGCTCTTTCTCCGTGAGGTTGAGATCCTTCGCTTCGCTCAGGATGACTTCTCGGGCATGAGGTTGAGAGCCTCCGCTTCGCTCAGGAAGGCATTTACGGATAATTACACTTAACCCCCCTGCAAAATGCAGGGGGGTATCATACTGTTTATTCTCCCCAATGGATGGAGATGACTTTGATTTGCATTTTTCCGTCCACCTTCTCGATAAGAATATCGGAGGTTCCGGGGCTGTAGGCTTCAATGGGATGGCGCAGCTTCAAATCGGCATAATTAAAGCTGTAAGTTCCACGGATGGAATTATCCCCTTTTTTCTTAGCTACCTGACTGCAATCCCATGCGTATTGGAGCAAGCCCTCCAACTGACGGATGGTGGGGAAATCCAACGTTCTTGTGGTGTTCAGCAGCAGCTCCAAAGGTCTTTCCTGAACGTACTTCTTCGCTTCCGCCACATCCCCTTCGATAATCTCCCGATTGGCATTCAGGAAATCCCGGTAGAATCGCAGGTTGTCTCCCTTGTACAAATCCCGGAGATAGCGGATAATTCTGGGGAATTCCTGATAGACCTTTCCCAGAAAATGCAGGTACTGGTACTGATCCCGCAGAGGTGTCTTGAGATGATGGAAGAAGGGGAACAATGCCTTGTTCGCCCGGAAGGTTTCCACTTCCTCTTCATACCCAAAGGTGGAACGATAATCAATCTTAATGGAGGAGTCAAACTCCAGCTCGTCCAGATACTTTTCGGTAATGGCAGTCTCGGGGCAGAACTTGGTAAATGCCATATTGGCAGAGCCGACACCCATATCCACAAGATTGAAGGCAAGCTCCAGAGTCTGGTTCAAATCCTCTTCTGTTTCCTCCGGGAAGCCATACATGAAGAATGCCGCCACACGAATATCGTTCTTCACGATGAAGCGAATCATCTTCTGTGCCTTTTCCAGATCCAGATTCTTGTTGATGAGCTTCTGCATTCTGGGAGAGCCGGTTTCAATGCCCATTTCAATCTGGATCATACCGGCACTTTTCATCTTCAGAATCAGCTCTTCCGTGAGGCAGTCCACTCTTGCGGAGCACCGCCATGTAATATCCAGACCTTCCTCCAAAATCTTATCGCAGACCTTGGTGACCAGTTCCCGATTGATTGTAAAGGCATCATGGGAGAACCAGAAGCTGCGGATGCCAAAACGGTCATGGAAGTAGCGGATATCCGCGACAATCCGCTCCGGAGTCTTCAGGCGGTATGTTCTGCGCCAGAAATAACTGGTACAACAGAAGCTGCAGCTATATGGACAGCCTCTGCCGGCATCGATGGGCATGAAGTAGCTGCGGCTATGGATATCAGGGTCGGGAGAGTCCAACAGCAGCAAACGCTCATCCCAACGGGGCAGTGTGTTCAAATCGCACAGAGGCTGGACTTTGGTATTCCGGCAGACCTCCCCTGCCTTGCGGTAGTACAGTCCCGGAATATCCTCCACACTTCCCTCACCCCGAAGCATCGCCTGAAACAGCGGCACCACGATATCCTCACCTTCACCGGTGCTGATATAGTCCACGAAGGGCATGGCTTCCATTGTCCGCTGGGCAGTACCGGAGGACTGAGGCCCACCAAAAATGATAATCAAATCCTCTTTGACCGCTTTCAGCTCCCGGGCAATTCTCAGCATAATATGGTAATCCGGCCACAAGGAATAGAAGGACACGCACTTCGGCTCCCGTGCCAAAATCGCCTGCACCATATTGCCAATAAAGGTCATATAGTCTTCCCCTTCGTGAGAGACCTGACCAAATCGCAGAATATCGGTATCAAACCCTGCCTGCAGAAGTTTTGTCGCCAGCAGCAAAGTGCCGTTGACTTCCTTTTTCAGTATCAGTGTCTGATTGGCATTGATGAATAGAATATCCATATTCCCATGTACCTCCCATTTTGGGTTCTATGTTGCTATTGTGTCATTTTATCACGTTTCCATCGGGGTGTCAATCCATGGATGGGCGGAGAACGGCATAACGGTCATAGGCGATCAGCGTCACCAGTACATTTCCCGGGGAGTAAATATCCGCCTCCATAGTCACGGCATAGCAAGTGCCATCCGACTGTGTCAACGTTCACTTTTTACAAGCCGTCTGTCATAGTGCATTGTAATTTGATTACGCTTGCAAAAGGATTTCTTTCGCACCTTTTCGACAAAATGTCATAGGCTGTGGTGGGAGGTGATAATCCATGAATGTATCCAACTGCTGTTTCAAATGCTCCTGCACCGCTCTGGCGGTCATCCTCAGCCTGATTATCGGGATCTTCGGTGCTTTCTTCCAGTTCTCCGGGGTATTCACGGTAACCACCACGTTTCTGTGGGTGACCTTCGGGGTGGCTGTGGGAGTGCTGGCTCTGCTGGCTGTGGTCACCGCTGTGAGCTGCCGCTGTCAGGGATGCGCCAGCCTTTGCAGCCGCATCACTGCCGTTCTGGCAGGTGCTCTGGGAACGATTTTGTTCTCCCTGCTGCTTCTGGCTGTGGGCATCGTTGCCACCGGTATCGGTACCGCCATTCTGGTAGGGCTGGTTCTGTTCTTCTTTACCCTGACCCTTGCCGGTCTCGCCTGCGTCATTAGATGCAACGCTGATTGCTCCGGCTAAAGAAACAAAAGCAAAAGGGGCTGTATAATAAGTCCCAAAATAAAAGCGGTGAGCTTCGGAAATGAGGCTCACCGTCTTTTTATGCTCTATTTTGTCGCTGTGGATAACCTGTAGAGCAAAATTGAGCGCACGAACTACACCTTCTCAAAATCAT